>CALXIU010000040.1 GCA_944388415.1 uncultured Ruthenibacterium sp.
GCAAAAAAGAACGATGCCGGTCATGCGACTCGACATCGTTCTTTTCGTTGTTGTTTCCAACCCTGTCAGACAGATGCCGTAAAATAGTAATTTTTTAGAATTACTGTCTTACGAGCACCCGTCTAAGGCGGTGCTTTTATCGCTCACAGTCTTACAGCGCGCGCGTCACTTTACCGGCACGCAGGCAGCGGGTGCAGGCGTAGATATAACGGGGAGACCCGTCAACCACAGCTTTCACTCTCTTCACGTTGGGCTTCCAGGCGCGATTCGCACGTCTGTGGGAATGCGAAACCTTGATGCCAAAAGTCACGCCCTTGCCGCAGCAATCACATTTTGCCATTTAACTGCACCTCCTCATTTCAAGTCGCTCAAATATAATACCAAACAATCTTCGAAAAATCAATAGGTTTTTGAAAAAACTTTGTCAAAACACGAGAGGAACGAACAATATTGTATTTGGAGAGGGAATATGATACAATAATTTATCTATGAAAACAAGGGAGAGCAGAGATGAACTGGAATCTGATCGCCGTGTACGCGGCGCGCGCGCTTGCGCTCTTGACGTCCATTCCGCTGCACGAGGCGGCGCACGCATGGGCGTCCGACCGTCTGGGAGACCCCACGGCGCGCCTCGCGGGGCGTATGTCGCTCAACCCGCTGCGCCATTTTGACCTGTTCGGCGCGCTGTGTATGCTGCTCGTCGGCTTCGGCTGGGCAAAGCCCGTGCCCGTTGCCGCGCGTTCGCGTTTCCGCCATCCGCGGCGGGACATGGCTCTGTCCGCGGCGGCGGGCCCCGCGTCCAACATTGTATTGGCATACGTGTGCATGGTGCTCTACAAGCTGTGCTTCTACCTTGCGCCCGCCGGCGCGGCGTGGGATTTTGTCTGCCTCGTGTTCGGCGCGATGGTCAGCGTCAACGTCACGCTCGCCGTGTTCAACCTGCTGCCGGTGCCTCCGCTTGACGGTTCGCGCATTTTCAACATGTTTCTGCCGCCGAGGCTGTACTTCGGCGTCATGCGCTATGAGCGGTACATCATGATCGCACTGTTCGTGTGTCTGTACGCCGGTCTGCTTGACCGGCCGCTGTCGTGGCTGATCAACGGCGCGTGGGACCTTCTGCTCGCCGGCACAGCTTATATTGAATGGATCGTGTTTTGATGCAGACGCTTTGTTTTCACATGGAAGAATTCGACGGCCCGCTCGACCTCCTGCTCGCGCTGGTCGCCAAAAACAAAATGACGCTTGACGAGATCGAGATCCTCTCGATCATTGACCAATACCTCGACGTCGTCCGCTCGTGGGACAAGGCGGACCCGGATGCCGCCAGCGAGTTCATCGAGATGGCCGCGCGACTCGTGCAGATGAAATCGTATTTTCTCTTGCCCAAAAGCGAGGAGGCCGAGCGGCTGCGCGCAGAGCTGACGGGAATGCTCGTCGAGTACAGCCTGTGCAAGGAGGTCGCCGCAAAGCTGCGCGTGATGGCGGAGAATACGTTCACCGCCGTGCGCGAGCCGGCGGAGATCGAACCGGACTACGAATACCGCCTCCGCCACGACGTCTACGTGCTTGAGCAGGCGTACAACGCCATGCAGGGCCGCAGCGTCCGCAGACAGGAGCCGGACGCCGGGCGGTTCGATCCCATCGTCACCGCGCCGTTCGTGTCCGTCACCAGCCGCATCGTGCGCGTGCTGCGCGATCTCGTCACCGGCCGTGCGAAGAGCCTGCGCCAGCTGTTCCCGCGCAATGCGGGCCGCAGCCAGACCGTCGCCACGTTCCTCGCGGTGCTGGAGCTGATGCGCGCCGGGCGCGTGGAGATCGGTGGCGATGGCTCGCTGGCCGTGCGGAAGAACGCCGCGAAAGGGGAGGAAAACACATGGAACTCCGACAACTGAAAGCGTCCGTCGAGGCGGTGCTGTTCGCCAGCGGCGACCCCGTGAGCGCGGCGCACCTCGCTGAAGTCCTCGAGACGCCCGAGGAAGATGTGCTGCGCGCGCTGACGCTGATCGCCGATGACTGCGCCGATGAACAGCGCGGTATCGCGCTGCTGCAGATGGAGGACAAGTGGCAGCTCGCCACAAAAAACGAGCTTGCCGGCGTCGTGCGCCGCGCGCTCGACACGCGACGCAACACGCCGCTGTCGCCCGCCGCGCTCGAGGTGCTGGCCATCATCGCCTACAACCAGCCGGTGTCGCGCTCGTTCATCGAGCAGGTGCGCGGCGTGGATTCGTCGTCCACCGTGCAGACGCTTCTGCAGAAAGGTCTCGTGGAGGAGGCGGGCCGTCTCGACCTGCCTGGCCGCCCGATCTCCTTCCGCACGACGGACGTCTTCCTGCGCACGTTCGGCATCTCGTCGCTGGCGCAGCTGCCGCCGCTCCACGGCGACGACTACATGCTGGAGCAAGGCTATGAGGACGCGGAGGGCGCCGGGACAACGGACGCGGAAGAGACGTGACGGCCTTCCTGACAGTGTTGGCCGTGCTCGGCTGGACGCTCCTCGCGCTGCTGGTGCTGGCGGTGCTGGCGTTTGCGCTGCCCGCGTGGGTGCTTGTCGACTGGCGCGGCGGCGCGTGGACGCTGCGTGCGCGGGTGTTATGCGTGACGGTGCGGCTGTATCCCCGCCCCGCGCGGAAAAAACGCGAAAAGACGAAAAAGAAAAGGACGGAGCCGGCCGGGCCTGCGGCGGAAAAACCGCCGGAAGCGCAGCAGGCCGCGAAGGAAAAGGCGGCGCCCGCGGGGAAAAAGCAGAAGAATAAGAAACGGCGCCTTCCGCTCGGGAAGATCGCCGACAGCCTGCGCACGGCGGGCGGTTTCATGCGGCGTGTGCTGCGCTTTGTGCGCGTCAGCGACATTGAGCTCACGCTGCCCGTCCACGACGAGGACGCCGCGCTGACGGCCATCCGCTACGGGCGCGTGCAGGCTTCGTTGGGCGCGCTGACGGGCGTTTTGCGCAATCTCGTGCGCCTCGATTTCAAACACGTGAATATTTTTGCCGACTTCGACGGTGTGTGCGAAAATCAGGCGTCTTTCTCTTGTAAAATAGGGGCGCCACCCGCTATAATAGCTATAGCGGCAGTGTGGGCCTATATGCGCCTCACCGAGGCAAAAGTCTTGTAAAAGAAGGGGAACCGAAATGGCAATGCAGCAGAACGAACACCCCATCCGGGGCCTGATGGACACCACGCTGGAAAAGATCCGCACGATGGTCGATTCCAACACCATCATCGGCACGCCGATCCACACGGCGGACGGCACGATGATCATTCCCGTCTCGCGCATGAGCTTCGGCTTTGCATCGGGCGGGTCGGACTTTCCCTCCAAGACGAACAAGGACCTGTTCGGCGGCGGCGGCGGCGCGGGCGTATCCGTCACGCCGGTGGCCTTCCTCGTCGTCAAAGACGGCAACGTCCGCATGATGCAGCTGGCCGACACCTCCAATTCGGTGGACCGCGCCATCGGCATGTTGCCGGACGTGGTCGATAAGATCGCGGAGCTGTTCAAGAAGGACGAGCCCGCCGAGCCGCAGGACGAAGTGTAATTCCGACGGGACACAGGCTCTCTGTGTCCCGCCTTTTCAAAATAAAGGAGAGATCATGAGAGATACCAGGATCCAGAAGGTGCTCGCGGAACAGGGCTTGTGCTCGCGCCGCGCGGCCGAGGCCATCATCGAGGAGGAGCGTGTCAAGCTCAACGGACGCCCTGTCAAGCTTGGCGACAAAATGGACACCGCGCGCGACGTGCTGACGGTCGACGGCGAGCGTGTGCACATCGCTAAAAAGCAGGAAAAATATTATTACATGCTGCACAAACCGCGCGGCTATCTCACGACGATGAGCGACGACCGCGGCCGAAAGACCGTGATGGAGCTGATGAAGGGCGTGCCCGCCCGCGTGTTCCCGATCGGCCGTCTCGACAAAGACAGCGAGGGGCTTCTGCTGTTCACGAACGACGGCGAGTTCGCCAACCTGCTGATGCACCCGAGCCACGGCGTGTCGAAGCTGTACCGCGTCACGGTGCACCCGCGCGCCGCCGAGGAACAGCTGATCGCGCTGACGGACGGCGTCGTGCTCGACGACGGCACGAAGACGCAGCCCGCGACCGTGCGCGTCGTCACGGACGAGCCGGAGCGCACCGTGCTGGAAATGACCATTCGCGAGGGCAAAAACCGGCAGATCCGCCGCATGTGCGAGGCGGTCGGCCTCGAGGTCGTCCGGCTCCGCCGCTCGGCAATGGGCGCCGTCAAACTCGGGATGCTCGCACCGGGCAAATACCGCGAGCTGACGCCCGCCGAGGTCAACGCGCTGCGCGCCGCGGCCCGCAAGGGAAAGACTGCGGCGAAGATCGAGCGCAATACTGAGGCCAACGCCGCGCGGCGCGCGTCGCGGAAGGGGGGCGCTCGCCGGTGATCGCCATGAGGCCCATTCTGGAGCAGGATGTGATCGATCTGCTCAACAACGGCCGGTTCGACGAGGACATCGACGGATATGTCATCATGAACGGCCCGGAGTATCTCGGATACGCGCTGTACCGCGTCGACGGCGAGTGCACCAGCGTGCTCGCGTGCGAGACGCAGTCGAACGCGCTGGTGGACGGCGCCGTGCGCGCGTGCGTCGCGGCGGGCGAGAACGCCGGCGCCGCGCGCTTCCGCGTCAACCGGGAGGACGCCGCGCTGGACGCGTGGGCGCGCGTCTTCCTGCATGGCGCGAAGGAGACGGTGGAGAACGCGGAGCTTTTTCATCACTGTACGTAAAAAATACGCGATTTTGAAAGTTTTTTCTCCGGGAAGTACTTGTGATTATTTTGTCAAAATAGTATAATGATTATAATTTGAAATTTTTTCAAAAGCAGGAGGGCTGTTCATGGCAAAAGCAACATCCGGCAAGGACGTCCTTGCTACATTTTTTGATGAAGGCGTATACTCTGCTCTGGGCGAGTGCGCACAGGGCGCGGTAAAGGTCGCCTTCGGCAGCGCAAACGGCCAGCCCGTTTACGCCGTCTGCCAAAACGGTGCGGCCATGTCCGCGAAGGATGCGGAGAAGGTCGTCCGCGCTTTGGAGCTTGCCGCAAAGACAGGCAATCCCGTTGTTACATTTTACGATTCCGTCGGTTCGAAGCTGGAGGACGGCCTTGACGCTCTGAAGGCCGCCGCGGCCGTCAACGCCGCCGTCGCGAAGATCTCCGGCGTCGTGCCGCAGATCGCCGTTGTCACCGGCGTGTGCGGCGCGTCGTACGCGCTTGCCGCCGCCGCCGCGGACGTCTGCGTCATGAGCGAAGATGGCGAGCTGTTCCTCACCGCGCCGTTCACCTCCGCCGCGAAGGGCGATAAGGTAGACGACGCCGGCAAAGCGTCGTTCGCCGCGCGCGCGGGTGTTGCCGCCATCGTCGTCAAGGACGCCGCGGCTGCCGCTGAGAAGGCCGCCGAACTGGTCGGCCTGCTGCCGTCCAACAACCTCGCTGGCCCCGCGCTGTTTGAGTCTGCCGAGCCCGCAGCCTCGCTGGATCTGGCCAAGTACAAGGCCGCTGCTGCCGCCGCGGCCGTCGTCGACGCCGACAGTGCCGTCGAGCTGTACGCCGGCTACGGCAAGAACGTCTACACCGCGCTGGCCACCGTCGGCGGCAGCGTCGTGGGCGTCGCCGCCACTGAGAAGGGCAATCTGTGCCGCGCGTGCGTGTCCAAGCTGTCCCGCTTTGTGCGCCTGTGCGACGCGTTCAGCATCCCCGTCGTCACGCTCGTCAACACCGACGGCTTCTGCGCCGCCAGCAGCGAGGACGCCGCGGGCGGCCTGCGCGAGGCCGCGCGCCTGGCCGGCACGTATGCCGACGCCACCACTGCAAAGGTCGCCGTCGTCACCGGCAAGGCCGTGGGCGCGGCGTACATGGCGCTGTCCTCCGCGGACGTCACCGTCGCCGTCAAGGGCAGCGTGATCGCCCCCGTCGAGCCTGAGACCGCCGTCTCCGTCCTGTACAAGGATGAGCTGGAGTCCGGCAAGAACATCGCCGTCGACACCGTCAAGAAGGCCGCCGCCTACGCCGCCGAGGTCTGCGGCGCGGATGCCGCCGTCGCGGCCGGCGTCGCCGATTACGCTGTGGACGCCGCCGCTGTGCGCGCCACCGTCGTCGCTGCGCTCGACATGCTTTCCACGAAGCGCACGCAGCGCCTGCCGAAGAAGCACGGCAATATGTCGCTGTAATTTCTGAAATAGACAAGATACAGGAGGAAAATCCATGAAACACTTTAATATCACCGTCAACGGCGCCGCGTACGATGTCGTCGTGGAAGAACTGGCCGAGGGCGCCGCTCCCGCTGCGCCCGCCGCGCGTCCCGCTGCTCCCGCTCCCGCCCCGGCTCCGGCTCCCGCCGCCGCGCCCGCTCCCGCCGCGCCTGCCGGCGCCGCCGGCGCTGTCGTCGTCAGCGCCCCGATGCCCGGCAACATCCTCGACGTGAAGGTCTCCGCCGGCGCCTCCGTGAAGGCGGGCGAGGTGCTGTGCATCCTCGAGGCCATGAAGATGGAGAACGAGATCGTCGCTCCGCAGGACGGCACCGTGGCGTCCGTCAACTGCGCGAAGGGCGACGTCGTGAACGTGGGCGACACCCTCGTCACGATGAATTGAAAAGGGTGAGGTGAACGGTCATGGCCAAAAAAGTGAAAATTACCGAGTGCGCCCTGCGCGACGCACACCAGAGCCTGATCGCCACCCGCATGACGCTCGACGAAATGCTGCCGATCCTGCCCGCGATGGACGAAGTCGGCTACTATTCGCTTGAGTGCTGGGGCGGCGCTACGTTCGACTCCTGCATCCGCTTCCTCGACGAGGACCCGTGGGACCGTCTGCGCACGATCCGCCGCGAGTGCCCGAAGACGAACCTTCAGATGCTCTTCCGCGGCCAGAACATGCTGGGCTACCGCCCGTATGCCGACGACGTCGTGGAGTACTTCGTGCAGAAGTCCGTCGCGAACGGCATCAACATCCTGCGCATCTTCGACGCGCTGAACGATCCCCGCAACCTCGAGACCGCCATCCGCGCAAGCCGCAAGGAGGGCGCGCACGTGCAGGCGTGCATCAGCTACACGCTGAGCCCGGTGCACAACAACGAGTATTTCGCCCACTACGCCAAGACGCTGGAGGAGATGGGCGCGCACAGCATCTGCATCAAGGATATGGCCGGCCTGCTGAAGCCGTATGAGACGCAGGAGCTCGTCGCTGAGCTGAAGAAGACGGTCAAGATCCCCATCGACATCCACTCGCACTACACCTCCGGCCTCGCGTCCATGTCCATGATCAAGGGCATCGAGGCGGGCGCGGACATCTGCGACACCGTCATCTCTCCGCTGGCGCTGGGCACGTCCCACATGCCGACCGAGAGCCTCGTGGCCGCGCTGCAGGGCACCGAGTACGACACCGGCCTCGACCTCAAGAAGCTGAACGTCGTGCGCGCGCACTTCGCGAAGCTGCGCGAGAAGTACCTCGCCTCCGGCCAGCTCAACCCGAAGATGCTCGGCGTGGACGCCAACACGCTGCTGTATCAGGTGCCGGGCGGCATGCTCTCGAACCTGCTCAAGCAGCTCAAGGACGCCGGCAAGGAAGATATGCTCGAGGACGTGCTGAACGAAGTTCCCCGCGTCCGCAAGGATTCCGGCTACCCGCCGCTCGTCACGCCCACCAGCCAGATCGTCGGCACGCAGGCCGTGTTCAACGTCATCCTCGGCGAGCGCTACAAGATGGTCACGAAGGAGTTCAAAGGCCTCGTGCACGGCGATTACGGCAAAACGCCCGCGCCCATCAGCCCCGAGTTCACCAAGCAGATCCTCGGCGACGAGAAGCCCATCACCTGCCGCTTTGCCGACACGCTCGAGCCTGAGCTGGACAAACTCCGCGAGGAGGCCTCCAAGTGGGTGCGCCAGGAGGAGGACGTCCTCACGTACGCCATGTTCCCGCAGGTGGCGCCGAAATTCTTCGAGAAGCGCAACGAGAAGGCGTTCGGCGTCGACGGCGACCATGTCGACTTCGCGAACAAGTCTCACCCCGTTTGATGTGAGGGCGGCGCAGCGCCGCCCGTGTGAAGATCCCCGCCCCGGCTGTCCCGGTGCGGGGGTTTTCTGTTGAAAAGTCCATGGTCGAACATGGGGAGAAAGGAACGGTTTCAGGATGAAAAAACTTGTTGCATCGTGGGTCCGTTGGATGCGACGGCCGGTACAGTCGATCGCTTTCAGCACGGCCGCATGTCTTATTCTGCCGTTTGGCTATGTTTGCATGTGTGAGTTTGTGCGCATGGCGTCCGTGTATTACACCGTCAGTTACGTCCAGGCGCACTTTGCCCAGCTCATGATCAGCGCGGCCGCCTTCGCTTTGCTTTATGCCTTTATCACGCTCGCTACGGCGCGCGCGTGGATCGCCAACCTGCTCATCGGCGCGACACTCTGTATTGCGTCGTGGGTCAGCCTGCAAAAGCTGATCTACCGCGGCGAGCCGCTGGTCCCGAAAGACCTTGTGCAGGCCAGCGCAGCGCTGTCCATCTCGAGCGAGATGGATCTGAGTGTCGGCGCGAGACGTGGCTGTTTTTGCTCCTGGCGCTCGTGACAACGGTGTTTCTGCTTCCGGCGCGCATCCCTTATTCGCACACGCGCCGCTCGCTTATCACGCGCGTCTGTCTTTCACTCGCGTTTGCGGCAGCGGTGCCCGCATACTTCGAATCGGTCTTATACGACCGTGATCTTATGCAAAAGATGCACGTGCAAATGCAGCCCACGTCCATGGCGGATAGCTATTACCGCGGAACATTTGCCACCTGCTTCCTCACGCTGACCGGCAACTGATTTCTCGAACCGCCGGAGGGGTATTCGGAGAAAGCGGTCGCCCGGGCGGCGGAAATGTTTCAGGAGCAGGATGCGGAAGAACAGCGTCAGTGCGACGTGTTTGTCGTGTTGCTGGAGAGCTTTTTCGAACTCTCCAATTACGAGGGGGCGGAATACAGCGAACCTTTGTTTGAAAATTTTGATCGCATTGCCGCGGAGGGGATCAGCGGACAGATGCTCTCGGAAAAATACGGCGGCGGCACCTCGAACATCGAGTTCAGCGTCCTGACGGGTTTTTCCAATGTGCTGCTGCCTGCGGGTTCCGTGCCGTATATGGAATACGTTAAAGAGGGCATGCTTTGCTATCCGGCGTATCTGAAGGAGCAGGGCTATACGCTTCTGGCGCTTCATCCCTACCAGCGCCAGTTCTACAATCGCCCGGCGGCATACGAGGCGATGGGATTCGACGAGTTCATCAGCCGGGAGGCGTTCAGCGAGTCGGACGTCGTCGGCAACTATGTCGGAGAACAGGCGACGCTGGACAAGGCGCTGGAACTGTACCATGAGACGGTGAAAGACGGTCCCGTCTTTATGCACATCGTCACGATGCAAAATCACATCCCGAACCAGCCTGGCGAATACAGCGAGGATCACGCTGTCAAAGCGCATCTGGAGGGCGCGACGGAGTATTACAACGGTTGTCTGTCCAGCGTTGCAACAAGCCTGCGCGACATCGACCGCGCCATCGGCAGCTTCGTCGACGCGCTGCGCGACGAGCCCCGCGACATTGTGGTGCTGTTTTTCGGCGACCATCAGACGCCCATCAACGGCGACGCCGGAGAGGATCTTCTGTATCTTCAGGAGAGCTTTACGTCGCTGAGCGCCGAGGAGCAGACGCTGAACTCCCACGTTACACCGTATCTGATGTGGGCGAATTTCGACGTGAAAGAGGAGGGCGTCGACGGCGGGCTGCTGCCTTCGTATTTGCTGTTGCCCACGATGCTGAACGAGTACGGCGTCGTCCGCCCGGAGTGGATGGACTGGCTGTACCAGAGTGATGACGTGATGAACGGCACATATTATGACCTGTACTTTACGGACGAGACGCAGTGGGAAGGCCTACTGACCGAGGAACAGATCGAGACGTACACCGCGCAGAACATGCTGGAGTACGACCTGCTGCTCGGCAAGCAGTACGGGGCGGGCTGAAGGACGGCGGATCATCTTGCAAAAAAGCCCGAAACCATGTAAAATACATATATCTATATGCACTTGAAAGGAGTCGTCTCCATGATTTTGAGCATGACGGGCTTCGGCCGCGCGCAGAAGATCCTCGGCGGCAGGGACATCACGGTCGAGCTGCGCAGCGTGAACGCCCGCTTTTTCGAGTATACCTCGCGGATGCCCCGCAGCTTTGCAAGCCTGGACGACAGGCTGAAAAAACTGGTCAACGCCAGCGTTTCGCGCGGCAAGGTGGAGCTGTCGCTGTCGGTGCAGAACGTCGACGCGCGCGACACGGAAGTGGCGGTCGATATGGAGATGGCGCGCGGCTATCTCAGCGCGATCCAGGAGATGAGCGTGATGCTCGGGGTACCGAACGACGTCACGGCCATGACGCTCGCCCGGCTGCCGGATGTGTTCACCGTGCGCCGTCTCGAGCAGGACGAGGAGCAGTTGTGGCTCGACGTGAGCGAGGTCGCCCAAGAGGCGATCGCCAGTTTCCTCTCGATGCGCGCCGCCGAAGGGGAGAAGCTGCGCGAGGACATCCTCTCCCGCCTCGATACGCTCGAGCGGTATGTCACCAGCGTGGAGGAAAACAGCGCGGGCCGTGTGCAGAAGTACACGGAAAAACTGTATTCGCGGCTCAAGGCGGTCCTCGAGGACCGCACGGTCGACGACGCGCGCGTGTTGACGGAAGCCGCCATCTTCGCCGACAAAACAGCGGTCGACGAGGAGACGGTGCGCCTGCGCAGCCACATCGCGCAATACCGCGGCCTGCTCGAGCAGACCGTGCCCGTGGGCAAGAAACTCGACTTCCTCACGCAGGAGCTCAACCGCGAGACGAACACCATCGGCTCGAAGTGCAGCGACGCGGCCATCACCCGCCTCGTCGTTGAGATGAAGGGCGAGATCGAAAAGATCCGCGAACAGGTGCAGAACATCGAATAAGGAGACGAGTATGAAACTCATCAACATCGGCTTTGGAAACATGGTCAGCGCCGCGCGCCTCGTGGCCATCGTCAGCCCGGAATCCGCGCCCATCAAGCGCATCGTGCAGGATGCGCGCGACAACGGCACGCTGATCGACGCCACATACGGCCGCCGCACCCGCGCCGTGCTGATCACGGATTCCGATCACGTCATCCTCTCCGCCGTTCAGCCGGAGACAGTGGCCAACAGATTCGGCGGTTCGGACGAGCCGGATGCGGAGGAAATGGGGGAAGAAGGATGAATCAGGAGCGATTTCTGCTGGTGGTCTCCGGGCCGTCCGGCGTTGGGAAGGACACTGTCGTGCGCCGTCTGCGCGCGCTGCACGGAGAAGTGAAGTTCTCCGTCTCCGCCACGACGCGCGCGCCGCGCGAGGGCGAGCAGGACGGGGTCGATTATTATTTCCTCACGAAAGAGGAGTTTGAACGGAGCATCGCGGAGAATGCGCTGGTGGAACACGCGTGCTACTGCGAGAACTATTACGGGACGCTGCGCTCGGAACTCGAACTGCGCATGGAGCGCGGCGAACCGGTCGTGCTCGTCATCGAGGTCGAGGGCGCGGGGAACATCAAGCGGCTCTATCCTGGCTGCACGACGGTGTTCATCCTTCCGCCCAGCATCGAGGCGCTGCGCGAACGCCTGACCGGCCGCGGCACGGAGAGCGCCGACGTGATCGAGCGCCGCCTCAAGCGCGCGGATGAGGAGATGGCCCTCGCTCCGTCCTATGATTTCAACGTCGTCAATCACACGCCGGACCAGTGCGCTGAGGAGATCTACGCGATCCTGCGCCGACGCATGGATGAAGCGTGACAGGAGAAGGGAGGCGCGCGCTTGCCGCTGATCGCCGGCGTGGCCGTCGACAACGCCACGGTTTTCTTCGATAAACTCTATTCCTATCTCATCCCGCCGCAGTTGGAACCGCTCGTCGGCGCGGGAAGCATGGTGCTCGTTCCGTTCGGCCGCCAGAGCCGCGCGCGGATGGGCGTCGTGCTGTCTGTGTCGGAGGGCGAGGCGGGGCGTCTCAAGACATTGTACGACGCCGCGCCGGAATCGGCGCGCCTGTCGCCGGAGCTGCTGCAGCTTGTCCACGAGCTGCGCGACAAGACGTTTTGCACGTACTATGAGGCGGTCAAGGCCGTCATCCCGTACGGCGCGCAGTACCGCCCCGCGCCGGGAGCGGCGAAGCTGGAAAGACGCCTCTCCCAGCGCACAGAGCCTGTGTTCGCGCGCGCGGAGCGCCCCGCGAAGCTCACGCCGAAGCAGACGGCCGTGTGGGAATTGCTCAGCGAGGGCGAGCTGTCGCTGTCGGAGCTGACAGAGCGCGGCGCGACGCGGTCCGTGATCGACACGATGTGCCGCAACGGTGCGCTGACGCGTGTGCGGCGCGAGCGGCAGGCGCGGCGCGCGGCCGATGAGCAGACGGGCGGCCCGCTTCCGCCGCTGACCGCGGCGCAGCGGCGCGCGTTCGACGCGCTCGCCGCGCTGCAAACGGAAAAGCCCGCGGCGGCGCTCTTGCACGGGGTCACGTCCAGCGGAAAGACGCTCGTCTTTCTGCACCTGATCGAGCGCACGCTCGGCATGGGGCGGCAGGCGCTCGTGCTCGTGCCCGAGATCTCGCTCACGCCACAGATGATCGGCCGTCTGCGCGCGGCGTTCGGCTCGCGCGTCGCGGTGCAGCACTCGGCGCTGTCGCACACCGAGCGTCTCGACCAGTGGAAGGAGATCCAGTCCGGCGCGGCGGATATCGTTGTCGGCACGCGCAGCGCGGTGTTCGCACCGCTCGAGAACATCGGCCTCATCGTCATCGACGAGGAGCAGGAGCACACCTACCGCTCCGAGAGCGCGCC
>CALXIU010000041.1 GCA_944388415.1 uncultured Ruthenibacterium sp.
CAGCCGCGGCCGCCGCGGCCGTAGTCATGGTGCGGAAGGAACGAGCAGCCGAACAGTCTGCGCAGAAACGGCTGGAAACAGATCCACTTCATCAGGCGATCCCGGTCGGCATCTCCGGTCGAAAAGCTCACATTGACCTTTTCCTTCCAGTACTCGCGTGTTTTTTGCAGCGCGTCTTCCACAAGCTGCGGCGTCTCGAAATTCACGAACGCACGCGCGACGGCGGGCTCGCTGTCCTCAACGCCAATCAGGACGACAAATGTCGCCTGCGCGCCCGGAGCGAGGTCGACAGGTGCGAAGCGCATTGCGCCCATCGCCTCACGACCCGCGCGCAATGTACCGGCTGGCACACCGGGGTACGCCTCATAGACGGCGCTCGGGCGCGTATAAAGTCCGCCTTCGCCCAGAAACTCCTCGACAGTGGGATAGAACGCCTCCGGGCACTGACCCTCCCCACCGTAGCCCAGCACATAGTAAACACGGTGGTTCGGACGGTGCCCGCGCTCGTCGAACGACATCGTCGGCCGCACCAGCACGCCGAACTCTGTCGTGCGGATGCGGTGCAGCATCGATGTGACGTTTCGGTGGTCGCGCAGATTGTCCGCGCTCCGACCGTAGACAGGCACAGCTGCATAGGGGATGAAGCGCTGCGTTTTCCCTGCGATATTCCTGACCTTTACGTACATGATCTCAACGTTTGACCGAACCGGGACAAAGCTTGTGATCGTCGTGTGAATACCCGCTTTCGCGATGGCGCGCTCCATCGTGTGCCACATCATACCGGCAGTCAAGCGGCTGTCGTCCTGTGCGCTTGTGAATTTTTCCGCCTGCTGGGCCGCGGAGACGCCCGTCAGCGACCATGCATTCCCGTCCTCCCCCACGACCCAGAAATTGCGTGTGGAACAGTTGTTGTGAAGATTCTCGATGCTGACGGGCTCGAGCAGGAACGTCTCCTGATCGAGCTTCGCGTCGCCGCCCAGATTCGGCGAGACGCAGCTTTTCAGACCGGTCTCTGATGCCAGCGGAAAATACAGCTGGCTGACATTCTCCGGCCGCTCCAGCGTAAAGCTGCCGTCCGCATCAATGAAGTGCGGTAATTTCAATCCTATTCCTCCTTGCGTGAGGCACGAACCAGTGCCGATTGATACCGGATGGACCCGTCTGCCGGCGGGTATTGCCCTTTTGCTATCTCTCATCATACTGATTTATTTGTGCAATAGAAATAAAATTCCGGTGCAAAAACAACAGATTCATGACATCATGTTGTTTTGCACCGGATCCGATCCGTTCCCTGTGCGGCTGCGCTGCGCGGGGTGCGTTTATTTCATTGTGCCCTCGCGGTAGTTGGGATCACCCGCGAGGAAGTCCTGCTGCAAATAGGTGCCGGGCGCGGGTTCCGGCGGTCAGACATACCCGTCCTCCGGGATCATCTCGATCCTGCGGAGCTTTGCCGTTCCGTCCGGTTGCCGGATCACCTCAAACATCCTGTCCACAACGACCTGACTCTCATCTTCGAACACGGACAGATAGTCTGCGACGAACTGCGTTTCAGGACAGTGGATATACACATAATCATAGTCATCATACAGCAATCTGCTCCATTCCTCTGCACTCATGATATAGACGGAAGGGTCGTCACGCGGAGTGGCGGAGAGCATCGTATACTGTTCTGGGAGAACGATCTCAGGCTGCAGTTCATAGTTCACGAGCATCTGCGTCCATCCCCCGTCATAAGCAGTAATCAGATACACGCGGGACGTACCGCCCAGCTGGCGGATATAGCGCGCCGTTCGGATGTACAGATACCGGTCATGGTGCGTTTGCGCGGCGGACACCGCGGGCTCTTTCAAGATATCCCAAAAGCCGTAAACGCCCGGAGCATTGAAAAGCAGACATGCGCAAGCCAGACATGCGGCGGCCTGCCAGAGCGGTTTTTTCAGCTCCGAGCAAACCCAAAGCAGCATGACAAACGAAACCATGATCATAGGCAGGATGCCTGTGTTCAGGTAGCGGTAAAATGAGGCGAGTCCTGTCGCCTCGATCTCCTCAAAGACAAACAGGTAACTGTACAGCAGAGAAATCGAAAATAGTGCGAAGACGGCAATGCCTGAGAACCCGCCGCAAAGGATGGACTGTTTGTTCTCCCTCTTCCCGAGCACGGCGGCGAGGAGAACCGCCGACAGGCAGATGATCAGCCACACAATCGCCGGAAATTTGACATAGACACCCTGCGACAAGGATTTGAAGAATTCATTGAAAAAGTTTTGCAGCACAGTCAGACGGTACCCCTCCGCCCGGCCTGTCACGACGCTCAAGACGTCGCTCAGCGATGCCCGCGTATCCCATTTTCAATGAGGTCCCGCGACGCGATATGGTATTTCCAGCTAAACTGAACGATCGCTGACACGAAAACCGGCAGGAAGTCCGCGAGGATCGTCAGCGCCTTCTTCCGGAGAGACGTGGCTTTCAAACGGTCTTTTTCCTGCAAAATCAGGCAAGCGCCGCACAGAAGCAGCGTCAGGAGGGCAAGGGCAAAACCGGACGTCTTGTACAGCGTCAGGACCGAGCCTGAAACGGAGAACAGCGCGATCTTCGCCTTTCTGTCTCCGGGCAGGGCCGCGGCAAAAATCAGCAGGGACACCATGGCGCCCAGTCTCAGGTCGACCGTCGTCTTGGTATAGGCCGTTGTCTCAAGAATGGCGGGAGACAGCATCAGAAACAGCGCGCCAATGAAGGCGGCGAGGTATTTCTTCCGTTTGAGAAAGAAATCCACCGGGTACATGACGGCGCAGACGATCGGAAGCGAGGAGAGAAAAATCGCGACGTCCTCTCGAAATGCGATGCCGGCAGCTTTCATGACGCCGTATTGCAGCAGGATCTGCGCGGGCGGATATGTTTTGAAAAGATTGTCGAACAAATCGGATGTGTACAGAACGTCGTCGTACATGACAAATTTCAGGGAGCTCCCCCAGAAGGAGAACTCATCCCAGTCGCTGTACATCCGCCCCCGCGCAACATACCACAAAACGCCCATGAGCGCGATGAAAAAGACGGACGGAAGGACGGGAATGTTCCAGGAGGCTTTCTTTCTGCCCCATTGAAGAAGATGATATGCGCAGACGCCGAAATCAAAAATCAGCAGGCCGCGCAAAAGAAAGACACTGAGCGGGAGATGATTCGCCAGCGCGCAGCAATACGCGATCAACACAATGCCGAACGCATTGACAGACAGACAAACGCCAAAGCCCTGCTTTGTGTACTGCATCGTTCCGATCGTCAGAACCAGCAGAAGTATTGTGATCAGTACAAAAGGCATCGAAGCATCCTCTCCAGTGTACATACATTTATGGTTTACATTATATCGTATTTCATCCGTAAAAACCAGTTGTGAAAGGCTTCGGCCAAATTTCTTGCACGGACTGCCGGGAAGCCGTCGCGTTTTTGTGATACAATAAAAAAACAACTGGCAAAACGGTGCAGATAGCTTTGAGGCCGAAGGGTTGCGGGAACAGCCGGACGCAACGAACGACGCGATGACGGGCCGTTCTCAGAGAGGTGACTGACATGAAAGGCTTTATCCGGAAGGAAACTTGGTTTTCTCTATGCGGACTGAACTGTGCGCTGTGCCCGATGCATCTGGGCGGCTACTGTCCGGGCTGCGGCGGCGGTGCGGGAAACCAGAGCTGCGCCATCGCGAGGTGCTCAATGGAACGCGGCAATGTGCAGTTTTGCTGGGAGTGCATGGAGTATCCGTGCGCCCGCTACGACGGCTTCGACGACGCGGATTCGTTTGTTCCCCACCGAAACCGCACACACGACGTCGCCGAGATGCGGATGCTGGGACTGGAGGCATACCTCGCCCGGACAAAGCAAAAGCGCGCCATTCTCGACGCGCTTTTGAATGGATACAATGACGGCCGCCGGAAGTCCTTTTTTCAAACGGCTGTCTATCTTTTGCCGTTGAAAGAGCTGGAATCCGTGATGGACGCGCTCGACGGTCAGCCGGGGCTGGCCGCGCAGCCGGTAAAGGAGCGTGCGCTCGAGGCCGTGAGACTGCTCGGGGAGGCGGCCAAGCGTCAGGAAATCGTTTTGAAGCTGAACCGGCAGCTGAAAAAAAGCTGACGCCATTCAGAGAGCAAAATCGCCCCGCAGCTTCCAGATGACGGCTTCCCACGGACGAAGGACAATCGTCCCCGAGACCGACGGCGCGTCCGGATAATTACACAGGAGAGGCTCAGCCTCAGGCTCCGCAGGCAGACGCACCCCGGCGGGCGCGCCGGTGAGGTTCAGCGTCACGAGAATCGCTTCGTCCTCAAGAGAGCGCGTGTAGACGTAAACGTCCTCGCGCTCTTTTTCGTACTCAGTGAACACGCCGTAGACCATTGCAGGGCACT
>CALXIU010000042.1 GCA_944388415.1 uncultured Ruthenibacterium sp.
ACACGGTGAGGTCGCCGTCGAACTCGTGCAGCGGCGCGCGCTCGGCGCGCACCAGCTCGTCGCAGAACGCCTCGTAGCCGGGGCGGTCGAACGGGCAGTTGAGGTAGTCGGCGTCGCCCCGGCCGTAGCGCGAGGCGGCGAAGATCTTCGTCATGTCGAGCGAATCGGCCGTGACGATGGGCGCTGCGGCGTCGTAGAACGACAGGCGGTGGTTCCCGGTGAGGCGGCCGATCTCCTCGGCCAGCGCGCCCTGCGTCAGCGGACCGGAGGCGACGATGGTCAGCTCGCCCTCGTCGATCCGCGCCGCCTCCCGTTCCACGACCTCGATGTTCTCCTGCGCGCGCACGAGCGCCGTGACGCTGTCGGAGAAGAGGTCGCGGTCCACGGCGAGCGCGCCGCCCGCGGCGACGCGGCAGCCCTCGGCCACGTCGAGCAAACTGTCGCCGAGAAGACGCATCTCGGCCTTGAGCAGGCCGGACGCGGAGTCGAGCCGGTCGGCCTTGAGCGAGTTCGAGCACACGAGCTCGGCAAACCCCGGCTTTTTGTGCGCGGGCGAGTAGACGAGCGGCTTTTGCTCAAAGAGGCGCACGGGGACGCCCCGCTTTGCCAGATACAGCGCCGCCTCGCACCCGGCGAGGCCAGCGCCGATGATGTTCACGCGCATCGGGTCACTCCTTCTTCGCGCCGGGCAGCGGCTCGGTGTAGCCGCAGCCCTCCTTCTCGCACACGAGCATCCCCGCGCGGCCGCCCTTCTTGAACAGCGTCGAGCCGCACTGAGGGCAGTTCTGCTGCGTCGGCTCGTTCCACGTCATGAAGTCGCACGTGGGGTTTTTCTCGCAGCCGTAGTAGACGCGGCCCTTCTTCGAGTGGCGGACGAGGATGCGGCTGCCGCACTTCGGGCACGCGCCGCCCGCGTCCTTCACGAGGCGCTTGGTGTTCTTGCACTCGGGGAAGCCCGGGCACGCGAGGAACTTGCCGTAGCGGCCCGTCTTGATGACCATGCGGCGGCCGCACAACTCGCAGATCTCGTCCGTCTCCTCGTCGGGGACCTTGATCTTCTGGTCCTTCATGTTCTCCTCGGCCTGCTGGAGCGTGTGGTCGAACTTCTGGTAGAAGTCGTCGATCGTCTTGCGCCAGTCGGCCTTGCCGGACTCGACCTGGTCGAGATTTTTCTCCATCTGTGCGGAGAACGTGACGTCGACGATGTCCGGGAACTGGGCCATCATCAGATCGTTGATGACGCGGCCGAGCTTCGTCGGGACGAGTTTTTTCTGCTCGCGCTCGACGTAGTCGCGGTCGATGATCGTCGTGATGATGGGCGCGTACGTGGACGGGCGGCCGATGCCGTTCTCCTCGAGCGCGCGGATCAGCGTGGCCTCGGTGTAGCGGGGCGGCGGCTGCGTGAATTTCTGCTCGGGCTTCAGCTCGTGCAGCTTGAGCACGTCGCCCTCCGCGAGCGGCGGCAGAGCCGTCTGCTTTTTCTCCTTCTCGTCGGTGGCCTCCTCGTACAGCGCGGTGAAGCCGTCGAACGTGACGACGTAGCCGGACGCGCGGAAGAGATAATCCGCGGCCGCGATGTCGGCCGAGACGGTGTCCTGTAAGCAGTCGCTCATCTGGCTGGCGATGAAGCGGCTCCAGATCAGGCGGTACAGCTTCGCGGCGTCGCCCGTGAGGCTCTTGTCGGCCTCGTCGGGCGTCAGGGCGATGTTCGTCGGACGCACGGCCTCGTGCGCGTCCTGCGCGGCGGTGGCGCTGCGGCTTTTATACGTGCGCTTTGTCTTGCAGACGTACTGGTCGCCCCACGCGGACGAGATATACTCCTTCGCGGCGGCGACGGCCTCGTCGGCGATGCGCAGCGAGTCGGTTCGCATATACGTGATGAGGCCCATCGTGCCCTGCCCGGCGATCTCGACGCCCTCGTACAGCGTCTGCGCGGCGCGCATCGTGCGCGTGGCCGTGAAGCCGAGGCGGCGGCTGGCCTCCTGCTGCATCGTCGACGTGATGAACGGCGGCGCGGGCTGGCGGCGGCGCTTCGAGTTCGTGATGGACTTGACCGAATACTGCGCGCCCTCGAGCGCCTGCTCGATGGCGGCGGCCTCGCCGGCCGTCTTGACCTCGAGCTTCTTGCCGTCGGCGGACGCGAACAGGCGCGCGGTGAACTGGCGCTTGGAGGCGGGCGGCGACAGCACGGCGTCGACGTTCCAGTACTCCTCGGGGACGAAGTTCTCGATCTCCTTCTCGCGGTCGACGATCAGGCGCACCGCGACGCTCTGCACGCGGCCCGCGGACAGGCCGCGGCGCACCTTGCGCCACAGAAACGGCGACAGCTTGTAGCCCACGAGGCGGTCGAGGATGCGGCGCGCCTGCTGCGCGTTGAACAGGTCCATGTCGATGGCGCGCGGCGCGGCCATGCCCTCGGTGACGCCCTTTTTCGTGATCTCGCCGAACGTGACGCGGTTTTCGGCCGACGTGTCGAGGCCGAGCAGGTTGGCAAGGTGCCAGCTGATGGCCTCGCCCTCGCGGTCGGGGTCGGTGGCGAGGTAGACGCCGTCGGACTCCTTGGCCATGCTTTTGAGCTCCTTGATGAGCTTTTCCTTGCCCTTGATGTTGATATACTGCGGCGCGTAGCCGTGCTCGACGTCGATGCCGAGCTGGCTCCGCGGCAGGTCGCGGATGTGGCCCATCGAGGCCGTGACCTCGTACCCGGGGCCGAGATATTTGCGAATGGTCTTCGCCTTGGCAGGCGACTCCACGATGACGAGTTTTGACATTGGCGGTTTCCTTTCCGTTGGAGAATTACTCCGTGGGCAGGCAGAACAGTCTGCCCGCCCGCTGCGCGGCGAAGCCCTCGAGCTCGAGCTCCGTCAGCGCCGCGAGCACGGCGCGGGGCGCGAGGCCCGTCTTCGCGCACAGCGCCTCGGCGCTCTGCGGCTCGAACGAGAGCGCGGCGCGCACGGGGCGCGCCGTGTCGGGCAGCTGCGCACCGTCCGGCTGCTCCTTCCGCGCGGGCTGCGCGGCCTTTGCGTCGAGGTCGTACCACGCGAGGATGTCCTGCGCGCAGGTGACGGCGGCGGCGCCGTTCTTGATGAGGTCGTTCGTGCCCTCGCACAGCGGGGAGAAAATGCTGCCGGGAACGGCGAACACATCGCGGCCGAACTCAATGGCCGAGGCGACGGTGTTCATCGTGCCGGACTTGAGCCGCGCCTCCGCGACGCACACGCCGCGCGACAGGGCGGCGATGAGGCGGTTGCGCTGCAAAAACTGATGGCGCAGCGGCGGCGTGCCGGGCGGGTACTCGCCCACGACGACGCCCGTCTGCTCGATCAGGCTCTTGAGCTGGCGGTTCGCGGCGGGATAGCAGTTGTCGTGCCCGAAGGCGATGCACGCGATGGTGGGCGCGTGCGCGTCGAGCGCGGCCTTGTGCGCCTCGCCGTCAAGCCCGGCCGCGAGGCCGGAGACGAGCCCCGCGCCGCTCCCGGCGAGCGGCTTCGCGATGGCGCGCGTGGCCTCGATGCCGTACGCGGACGGCCGCCGCGTGCCGATGATGCCGACGACCAGCGGCGCGCGCAGCGCCGAGACGTCGCCGCGGCAGTAGAGCACGGGCGGAGCGCTGTCGATCTCGCGCAGGCTGTCGGGGTACTCCGCGTCCGCGAACGTCAGCACGCGCACGCCGAGCGCGCGGCACTGTTCGGCCAGCGGCTCGAAGTCCTCAAAGCGCGTGTTCCGCGCGGCCTCGGCCGCGAGCGGCGCGAGCAGGCGGCGCTCCTTCGCCTCGGCGATGTGCTCGCGCAATTCGCGCGGCGACTCGTACGAGCGCATCACGTCGAGCGCGCGCGGGTTCGACGTTCCCAGCGCGTTGGCCAGCCACAGCCACTCGCGCACGTCCGCCCGGCTCATCGCAGCGCCTCCGCGCGGAAGTGCCACAGGAGCACCGCGCCCGCGGCGGCGGCGTTGAGCGACTCGACCGCGTCCGTGATGGGGATGCGCACCGCGAGCGACGACGCGGCGACGGCCGCGTCCGACAGGCCGCTGCCCTCGTTGCCGATGACGACGGCGACGCGTTCGCCCGCGGCGGGCTGTGCCTCGGCCAGCGGGCGGGAGTTGTACAGCGCGGCGGCATACACGCGCGTGCCGCTGTTTTTCAGCGCCGCGAGCCGCCCGGGCAGATCGGCGCAGACGGCGACGGGGATCTTGCCCGCCGCGCCCATCGACGCGCGCAGCGCCTTCGGGGAGAACGCGTCCGCGCAGTCGGCCGAGACGAGCACGCCGCCGAAGCCGAACGCGGCGGCACTGCGGATGAGCGCGCCGACATTCGCGGGGTCCTGCACGCGCTCGAGGCACAGCAGGCGCGCGCACGCGGCCAGCTCCTCCGCGCCGCGGCGCGGCAGCGGGAACAAGGCGAACACGCCCTGCGGCGTCTTTGTGTCGGACAGCTTTTTCGCGACGGAGTCCGTCACCTCGACGGCCTCGCCGCCGAGCGCCAGCGCCTCGGCGCGTTTGGAATCAAGATAATATACCTTATAGGGCCGCGCGGCGCGCGCCAGTTCCGCGCACAGGCGGGAACCCTCGGCGAGCATCAGTCCCTCCGACGCGCGGAAGGCCCGGTCGTCCCGAAGGCGGCAGGCATATTTGACCGCGTCGTTTTCGCGGCTGGTGATGCGCTGTTCCACGGTGCTTCTCCCCTTTCCGATCTGTGCGCGGGGTCGCCAAAACGCCGCTCCACGGCCGTTTTTTCACGGCGCGTGGGCGGTCGCCCGGCGTCTCCCAAATACAAAGCGACGCCCGTGCACGTGTGCCCGGGCGTATCGCTCATACTCTTATTTCGCGGCCTTCGCGGTCTCCACGAGAGCGGAGAAGCTCTTCGGATCGTGGATGGCCAGCTCGGACAGCATCTTGCGGTTCAGCTCGACGCCGCTCTTCTTCAGGCCGTTCATGAACGCGGAATAGCTGACGCCCTCAGCGCGGCAGGCAGCGTTGATGCGCGTGATCCACAGGCGGCGGAACTCGCGCTTCTTCTGCTTGCGGCCGGCGAACGCGTAGTTGCCGCTCTTCATGACCTGCTGTTTGGCCATCTTAAAGTGCTTGGATTTGCTGCCATAATAGCCCTTGGCCAGCTTCAGGGTCTTCTTCCTTCTCTTGCGCGTCATCATAGCGCCTTTGATACGTGCCATATTCGAAAATCTCCTTTGCTCTGTTGTGAAGTGTTACGCGTAGGGCAGCATGGCCTTGACGGCGGCGGCGTTCGTCTTGTCCGCGTAGGCGGATTTGCGGAAGCCGCGTTTCAGCTTCGTGGACTTCTTGGTCAGGATGTGGCTGCGGAACGCCTTGCCGCGCTTCACCTTGCCGTTCTTGGTGAGCTTGAAGCGCTTTTTCGCGCCGGAATGGGTTTTCATCTTGGGCATAATGGATTTCCTCCTTCAGAAATTACTGGTTTTTGGCGGGCGCGAGGAACATCTGCATGCTGCGCCCCTCCAGCTTCGGCTGCTTTTCCACCGTCGCGCCGGGGAGTGCCTCCGCAAAGCGCTTGTGCACCTCGAGACCGAGGTTCGTATGCGCCATTTCACGGCCGCGGAAACGAATGGAAACCTTGACCTTGTCGCCCTTCGCGAGGAACTTGGCCGCCTGCGCGACTTTCGTGTTGAAGTCGTTCGTGTCGATGTTCAGCGACAGGCGGACCTCCTTGATCTCGAAGGTCTTCTGGTTTTTCTTGGCCTCTTTCTCGCGCTTCTGCTGCTCGAACCGGTATTTGCCGTAGTCGAGGATCTTGCACACAGGCGGCGTGGCCTGCGGCGCGATCTTCACGAGATCGAGGTTTTTCTCCTCCGCCGCGCGCAGTGCGTCGCGCGTGGACATGACGCCGAGCTGAGAGCCGTCCGCGCCGATGACGCGCACCTCTCTGTCGCGGATCGCCTCGTTGATTTCCACTTCTTTTTCTCGTTTGTTGCCGCTAATCGTAAAGCACCTCCAGTTGGTTCTTGATATGGATGAAAAAACGCGGCCGCCGTATCGGGCAGCCGCGCAAAAATACACGCAGAATCACACGCAAAAGCGCGCGTTCGTGATTGACCCGCCGCCGGAGGCGATCAAGGTGAGCATGGCTGCCAGCCAACGCTGCTTTGTTTGAAC
>CALXIU010000043.1 GCA_944388415.1 uncultured Ruthenibacterium sp.
GCGCCGTCGCGCTCCTTGATGACGGGGATGGCCTCCTCGCGCGTCATCATGCCGTAGCGGATGTAGCGCGCGGTGTAGTCCGTCGCGGCCGCGTGGCCGAACTTCGGGTGCTTGAGCCACGAGTGCACGAGGTACGCACGGGAATCGATCTGGTCGAAGTTCTCGGCGTGGTGCGTGCGGTCCCACTCGTGCGTCAGGTCGTGGAAGCCGCGGCTCTTTGCCAGCTGATAGTTCTTGTAGCTGTTCCACGGCAGGAAATAGCTCATATAGAACGGGTCCAGCTTCGCCAGCTCCTCGGCTGTCGGGGCCTCGGTCAGGATCAGGTCGTTCTCCGTCACGCCGTACGACAGCAGCTCCTTCTTCGGGAAGCCCACGGCCACGCCGTTTTCGATCTGACCCTTCGCGGAGTACGTCTCCTCGTCGGCGTTGCCGCCGTACTCGAAGCTGACGTTCTCGCCGTAGCACAGAAACGGCGTGTTGAACTTCGCCGCCATGTGCAGCGGGAACGTGTAGATCAGGCGGTCGACGTACCACGTCGGCTTGCCGTACTTCTCAAAGAACGCGCGCATCAGCGTCTTCTGGGCGCGGATGTTGGGCTTGCACGAGATGATCGTGCAGCCGAACGTCTCCGAGATGTTCTTCAGATTGTGCTTGCCCGCCTCCGTCATCGGGAAGTTGTCCTCCACCGAGAACAAAATCGGGTTCATGTGCATGACCTCTTTCAGGATGTACACCTGAAAATGGCTGTCCTTGCCGCCGGAGACCGCCACCGCGCAGTCGTACCCGCCCGGGCCGTTCATGCCGCGGTACTTGTCGCACATCGCCTCAAATTCCTTCCAGCGGGCGTCCCAGTCGACGTTCTTGCGACTGGCGTAATGGCGGCACGCGCTGCATACGCCGTTTTCGTCGAACGTGATGCCGGGACGCGTGTCGGGCATCGTGCATTTCGTGCAGTATTTCATAGAGTTTCCCTCCCTGATTTTGCTTGTGAGCAGTTTTATTATACCCCATCCGCCGCCCGCTTACAAGGCGCGTTCAGCGCACAAAGCGGCGGATCTTTTCGTCCATCCGGCGCACGTCCTCGTCCGAGATGTGCGCCTTGTCCACATAGCCGTAGATGCGCTGCGCAAACCGCGCCAGCGGCGGGCAGAAACAAAACGCCTTTTCCGGCGGCAGATGCACCGCGTACAGCGCGTGCACGCCCACGAGCGCGAAGTATTTCAGCCAGTTGAAATGCGGTTTGAACGGCGGCGCGAACGGGTCGTCGCGCGGCGGGTTTTTATAAACTTCTTCCAGCAGATCCGCCATGCGGATGTACGCGGGCGTATCGCTCTTGTCGAAATATCCCTCGATGACGTCTTTTTCGATCGGGAACGCGCCGTCCCCGCCGTCCGCCGCCGCGCAGAACGCGTCATAGTCCGCGACGTACGTCGCGTTTTTGTAGATCACCGGGTCGTACTCGTGCTCGATCGGCGCGGGGCGCAGGATGTGGCAGCCCTTGCCCGCGAAGTACACCTCCGCGATGGCCGTGCTCATCCAGATGAAGATTTTGTCCGACGCGACGATCCACTGCTTCACGCTGTCCGCGAAGATCACATGGAAATTCGGCCGCTTCTCCGCCAGCGCCGCCAGCGCCGGGCTGTTCCACTCCGACGGGTGGCGGCGGTACACGAGCTGCACGCCCGGGTGCGCGCCGAGGTATTCGTCGAACCACGCGAGCGTCTTTTCCATGCTGACGCGGTTCGTGCGCGCAAAGCCCGTGAAGTCCTCGCCCGCCATCGCGCTCAACTCGCGCACCTCGTCGTCCGACATGCTCGCGTACCCGAACGATGAGATGTACAGAAACAGCTTTTTCTCCGGGTCGAGCCCGTGCTCGGCGCACAGCGCTTCGCGGCTCTTGAAATAGCCCGCGAACTCCGGCCGCAGGAAATCCATCATCACCGCGCCCGTCACGGGGCAGTTTTTCTCCTCCATGCCGTGGGCCACGAGTCGCTGTTGCGTCAGTTTTCCCCAGCACGTCTGCACGCAGCGCTTCGCGTTGCCGTTGAAGTTGAACCACGCGCCCTCCTCCTGCGTGTCCGAGAGCATCTGCTCCCAGTGCAGGTTCACCACCTTGCGGCACACGCCCACGTTGTTGTACACGTGGCTGTTGATGGCCTCGTCGTCGTACATGCAGCTCGAGACAAGCACCTCGGGTTTTTGCCACGTGCGGTATCGAAGCTTCTTGCGGTCGAGAAGCTGCTGGATCGCCACCGAGTACCCCCGCCGCTCCAGTTCGGCTTTCAACAGCAGCAGGCTCTCGTACTCGCGCACGACGTGCTCGTACAAAATCAGAAAATCAAGTGCCATCGTGCACCTCCGTGAAAAGCGTCCGCGTCCACTCCGGCAGGCCGTGCACCGTGTCGAGGTGGAACCCGTCGTAGTACGCCGTGTCCGGGTAGCCGGGGTCGTTCGCCCACTCGTAGTCGAGCACCCGCACGCCCGCCGCGTCAAGCCGCGCCAGCACGTCCGCCATCGTTCCGTCGATGCCGTTCGGCACGGCCACGAGCGCGCGCACGCTCTCGTCCATCGGCGGCAGCACCACCGTGAACGCGACGCCGCGCTCGCCGCAAAACGCCGCCAGCTCCAGAAGCCGCGCAAGCGCCTCCTCGTTCACCGCGTAGTTTTCGCACACCGGCCCGAGCGAGTTCTCAGCGTAGTCGATCAGGTCGCGGCGATAGGGCAGAGCCTCGCCGTTTTCGTCCACGTACTCGTCCGGCGTGTGCTCCGCCGTCTCCTCGACGTCCGGCAGGCCCAGCAGCACCTCGTCCTTGAACACCGTCAGCGCGTTGATGTTGTATTCCAAATTGAACACATACGCCGCCGGGTTTTCCAGCTGCGTCTTGACCGTCGCCATCCGGTTCACCGTGCGGTAGTTGTTGTTCAGCGTGTAGAACGACACGCCGAAAATCACATTTTGTATATCCGGGTTTATTTCATACAGATAGTAAAATTCGTCGATGCTCTCGTCGAGGCTCGCGCCGCCGTACGAGACGTTCGACCACGCCTCGCCCGCGACCTCCTCCACAAGCTCCATGTCGAAGTGCGCCATGCGGCTGTCGCCGAGGATGACGTTGTCCGTCATATCGTTCTCATACGCGCGGATGCGCGACACGGGCGCATTCAGCGACCCCTCGCCGCGCAGGCCGAAGTAGTCGTTCGGCTCGAACGCGACGAAGAAGCACAGCCACGCCGCCACGGGGACGAGCGCCAGCGCCAGTTTTCCGAAAAATTTCATGTCCTGCCCCCTCAAAAGTTCGCGTAGGCAAAGCTCACGGTGCCGAAGCCGCCGCTCTGCATGATGTACGCCGCCAGCGTCAGGCAGATGAGCGCGTAGTACGCCGCCCAGCGCGCGGGCGTCTTCCACTTCGCGACGCGGAGCATAAAGCTCTTGTCCTTGTCACGAAAGCAGGAGATCCAGTCTGTATAGATCACAATGCAAAGTACAATCAGTAAAAACGCGAAATACGCCGCCACCATCACGGGCTTGGCGTAAAAGCCGTTTTGCACGGCGGCGGAGACCTCGGCGGCAAACGAACCGGGCGCGAACATCCGCGCGAAAAACTCGCCGGCCAGCGCCACGGTGCCGTCCGCCAAAAGCCCGACACGGAAGAACACGAGGCTCGCCGTCCACAGCGCGAACACGCTTACCGTCTTGAACACGCGCAGAGGCAGCTTCGGTTTTTTCTGCGGCTTTTTGTAGAAGCGGTGCAACAGCTCCTCGCCCACGCGGTACGCGGCCTGCAAAGCGCCCCACACGACGAACGGCAGCGTGCTGCCGTGCCAGAAGCCGCTGACGAAGAACACGATGGCCACCGAGGAAACCGTCGGCGGGTTTTCCACGCGCTTGCCCACGATGGGGAGACGGCTCGTCCACCGCCCCCACACGAGCGGCATGAAGAGATAGTCCTGAAGCCAGGACGACAGCGAGATGTGCCACCGGCTCCAGAAGCCCGAGAAGTTCGTCGCGAAGTACGGCGTCTTGAAGTTGACGGGCAGGTCGAAGCCCAAAATCATCGCGAGGCCGCGCGCGATGTCGGAGTAGCCGGAGAACTCGCAGTACAGCTGCACCGAGTACGCCGCCGCCGCGAGCAGCAGCGTCGCGCCCGCGTAAGAGGAGACGTTCTCGAACACCTCGTTGACAAACAGCCCCAGCACGTTCGCCGCGGCGATCCACCGAAACGCGCCCAGCAGGCACAGCCGCAGCCCGTCCGCCGCGCGCTTTGCGTCAAAGCGGCGGTCTTTCGCAAGCTGCGGCAGCAGCGTCCGCGCCCGGCAGATGGGGCCGGACGTGATCGTACCGAAGAACGTCAGAAACGCCGCGAAGCGCACGAAATCCGTCTCGGCGTCCATGTCGCCGCGCGACACGTCCACGAGGTAGCTGATGGACGCGAACGTGTAGAAGCTGATGCCGAGCGGCAGCGCGATGGAGACGGCCGTCTCGCCGAACACCGTCGGCAGAAAGAAATTGCAGTACTTGAAAAACGCCAGCACCGCGAGGCTCACGGCGACGGCAAACGCCGTCAGGCGCTTTCTCCGCGCGCCCTCGCTGCGGGCGACGGCCTTCGCGCAGAAAAACGAGAACGCCGCCGACGCGTACAGCACCGCGACGGGCAGCGCCATGCGCCACGGGGCGTCCGACCGGCAGTTCAGAAGGTAGAACACGGCGCTCGCCGCCGCGAGCACGGCCGTCTGGCCGCGCCCGCGCGCCCAAAAAAAGCACACGCACACGGCCAAAAAGAAAAACGGGAACGCAGCCGATGTAAAGGTCATGCAAAAACTCCTTTGCGGGATTTGTTCAACCCTTAATTATAATGGTTCAAAAGGCGGTTGTAAAGCGGATGCGCGCGCGAAAATCCCCCGGCGCGTCAATATTGAAAAAGCGGCGGAAGTATAGTACACTATATCTTAAGTATGGCATTGAATACGGCGGCGCTCGAAGCGCCGCGGCGTGCAAAGGAGAGTACGATGGCAAATACGGTAATGGTCACGGGCGCCGACGGCTTCATCGGCAGCCACCTGACGGAAGAACTGGTGAAAAAAGGTGAAAAGGTCAAGGCCTTCTGCTATTACAATTCCTTCGGCAAATGGGGATGGATCGACACGCTCGACCCCCACATCAAGAACGAGATCGAGGTCTTCATGGGCGATATCCGCGACCCCAACGGCGTGCGCACCGCGATGAAGGGCCAGGACGTCGTGTACCACCTCGCGGCGCTCATCGCCATCCCGTTCAGCTACCACTCGCCCGACAGCTATGTCGACACGAACATCAAGGGCACGCTGAACGTCCTGAACGCCGCGCGCGACGTCGGCACAAAGCGCCTGCTCGTCACGTCGACGAGCGAGGTGTACGGCACCGCGCAGTATGTGCCCATCGACGAGAAGCACCCGTTCCAGGGCCAGAGCCCGTACTCCGCCACGAAGATCGGCGCGGACCGCCTCGCCGAGAGCTTCTACCGCTCGTTCAACCTGCCCGTGACGATCGTCCGCCCGTTCAACACGTACGGCCCGCGCCAGTCCGGCCGCGCCGTCATCCCGACGATCATCACGCAGCTTCTCTCCGGCGCGAAGGAGATCCGCCTCGGCAGCCTGACGCCGACGCGCGACTTCAACTACGTCAAGGACACGGCCGCGGGCTTTATGGCCATCGCGGATTGCGACAAGGCCGTCGGCGAGGAGATCAACATCGCCACCGGCCGCGAGATCAGCATCGGCGACCTCGCGGACACGCTCATCCGCCAGATCGCGCCCGACGCGAAGATCGTGTGTGAGTCTGAGCGCCTGCGCCCGGAAAAGAGCGAGGTCAACCGCCTGCTCGGCTGCGCGGACAAGCTGCGCGCGATGACGGGCTGGGCCCCGGCGTACACGTTCGAAGAGGGCCTCGCGGAGACGACGGAGTGGATCCGCGGTCATATGGACACGTTCCGCACCGGCGTCTACAGCCTGTGAGCGCGCTGAGACGGGCGCTCGCGCGGCGCGGCGTGCGCGCCGGGCTGACGGCGCTGGCCGTGCTGGCCGCGTGCGCCTTCGTGTCCGTGGGCCTCGTGTATTACTGGCGCGTGTTCTACTCGTACGGGCAGTTTCCGTTCCCCGCCGTTTCGCCCGCGGTGCTGACGGCCGCGCTGTTCGCGCTGCTCGCGCTGGCGTCGGCCGTCGTGTGGGCCGCGCGGCGCGCTCACCTCGCGTGGGAGAAAAAGACGGCGCTGGCCGTTTTGTGCGCGGGCCTTGCGTTCGCGTTTGTCAACCCTCCGCTGCAATCACCCGACGAGGGCGTGCAGTTTTTGCGCACGTACGCCGTCAGCCTCGGCCGCTTCGACTGCGACGCCGAGCGCGGCTACCCCGACGACGTCGACGCGCTGTTCGCCGCGTTCAGCGCGGCCTGGACGCGCGCGCACGACGGCAGCGCCATCAAGGCGCGCATGCCCGACGGCGACGACCTCGAGCTGGCCGGCGCGGAGAACGCGACGAGCGCGGAGTGCATCTCGCAGAGCTACCTCGACTACGCCGCGCTTCGCGCGGGCGACGAGGCAGCCGTCGCCGCCTATACGGAAAGCGGCGCGCTGCGCGAGCAGACGGAGCCTGTGCACTTCCTTGTGCTGCCGCACCTTGTGCAGGCGGCGGGCGTGGCGCTTGTGCGCCTTTTCGGCGGCTCGGCGCTGGCGTGCCTGTACGCGGCGCGCTGTGTCAACGCGGCGCTGTACGCGGCGCTGTGCTATTTCGCCGTCCGCAACTGCGATCGCTACGCGCCGGTGTTCACCGCGGCGATGCTGCTGCCCCTCTGCCTGTTCATGGCGGGCTCGTGCAATTACGACGGCATTTTGCTGGGGCTGTACTTCTTCGCCGCGAGTTACTACTGCAAATCCGAGATCACGAACCGCGACGTGGTGCTGTTCGCGCTGGCGTTCGGCGTCATGACGTGGATCAAGCCCAACAACCTCCTGTGGCTGGCGCTGCCGCTCGTGCTGCCGCGCGCGGCGTGGAAGACGCGCTTCAAAAAGTGGCAGATGGCGGCGCTGTCGGTCGCGTCCTACGTCTTGTTCAACGGCCTGTACTCGCTGTACGCGCGCCTGTTTGTGCGCAATTACGGCGAGATCGGCCGCATGATCGAGGGCGTCAGCCAGTCCGAGCAGGTGCGTTTTGTGCTGGCGAACCCGCTGCGCACGGCGGCGGTGTTTTTGGGCACGCTGTATGAGAACGATTTCTACCTCGACGGCCTCGGCGCGTTCGGCAACCTCGACCTCGTCATCCCGTTCGTCGCGCTGGCCAGCGTCGTGTCGCTGCTGCTGGGCGCGGCGCTGTCCGTGCACGAGCGCAGCAGCCTGACGGCGAAGAGCGCCGTCGGCCTGTTCTGCCTCGCGGCGGCGTACGCCGCCGTCGTGATGGCGGGGCTGTACGTCACATACACGCCCGTCGCGATGGTGCGCGTCATCGGATTGCAGGCGCGCTACTTCATCCCGACGTACCTGATGCTCTGCGTGCTGGTCGCGGCGCTGCTCAGCCATGTGCTCGCGCCCCGGTTCGACGGCGGCGACGCGCGCGCCCGCGCGGTGTCGCTCGGCGCGTCGGCCCTGCTGGCGTTCGCGTCCGCAGCGCTTCTGTTCCAGCACTATTTTGTCGGCCCGGTCACGATCCTCGGCTACAACTGAGGAGGCCGGGGCGGGAAAGGAATCAATTCGCCTATGATCGCTTTTTGGCAATCCTTCGCGGGCCTCGCGGCGCTCGCGGCCGTCGCGGCGCTCGTCGCGCAGCGCACGCGCGTGCCGGGCGGCCTCGCGCCGATGGCCGTGTGCTCGGGCGCGATGGTCTGGCTCGTCGGCTTCGGCTTTCTGGGCCTGCTGCGCCCGGCGGCGTGGGCGCTGCTCCTCGCGGGCGCGGCGTCGGCGGTCCTCGTGATCGCGGGCCTGCCGCGCTCCGGATGGCGGCGCGTGTTCACGCCGGGCTTCGCGCTGTTTTTCACGGCGTCGCTCGTCTTCATGATCTACGTCGCCGTGCGCCAGCCGCTGCCGTACGAGTGGGACGAGTTCAGCCTCTGGAGCACCGCCGCGAAGCTGACGGCGCACTATGACGTCATCTACTCCGAGGCCCCCATCGGCTGGCCGTGGCTCGGCACGCAGAAGGCGGGCCTGCCCACGTTCACGTATCTGTTCTCGATGTTCGGCGGGTACGAGCCGTGGCGGCTCTACGCGGCGTACGGCGTGCTGTACGCGTCCGTGTGGGCGGCCATGACCGGCTCGCTGCGCTGGCGTCAGTGGAACCTCGCCGTCCCCGCGACGGTGCTGTCGTTCATCCTGCCGTACTTCACCGTCTATCAGCGCGACATCTACGTCGACTACACGTATCTCGACGGCATGGCCGACATCCCGATGGGCGCGTTTTTGTTCGGCGTGTTCGCGTGGTACTACCACGCGCGGCGCGCGCGCGCCCCGCTGTGGCCCGCGTGCCTGCTCGTCGCGGCGCTGACGCTGTTCAAGGACACCGGCCTCGCGCTCGCGTGCATCGCCGCCGGTATCATGGCGGTCGACGTGCTCTTCGCCAGCGAGGAGCGCCCCGCGCTGCGCGGCAGAGCGCTCGCCGGGCGCCTCGGCTTTTCCGCGGCGCTGTTCGCGTCCACGGGCGGCGCGTTCGTCGCCAGCATGAAATACATCGCGGCGCTGCAAGCCCGCGTCGCCCCGTCGTCCGGCGCGTCCGCGACGAGCGTCGGCGGCGCCAGCGAGATGGACTACGTCACGATGATGATCGAGGGCACGCGGATGCTGCTGGGCCTCGAGCCGGGCGAGTCCGCCGCCGCGTTCTCCGGCCGCTTCGAAGAGGTGCGCGCCGAGATGATCCGCATGTTCTTCGACACGGACGCGCGCGTCACGATGGTCGGCTGCGGCCTGTTCGTGATGGTGGCCGTGTGGCTCGTGTGCTTCCTCGCGTACGGGTTCTCGGTCGAGAAGCTGGCGCGGCGGCGCATCGCGCTGTACGCGGTGCTGTCGACGCGGGGCTTCTGGGCGTACTATATCTTCATCGGCTTCACGTACGTGTTCGTGTTCAAGACGGGCATCACCGACTACAACCGCTACATCGGCACGTACTACATCGCGTGGATCGGCGGCTCGCTGGCGCTGCTCGTCGTGTGCGCCGCGTCGGAGAATGCGTGGCGGTCGGGCGTGCGCAAGATCGCCGCGACGCTGAGCTTCACCGCCGCGTTCGGCCTTGTGCTCGCGTGCGTGGGCGATGTGAAGCTGTCGTTTGTCGCGGGCGCCGCCGTGTGCGCCGCGCTCGGCCTCGTGCTCGCGCTGTGGGGCCGCCAGCTCAACCGCCTGCGGGAGCCGGCGGTGCTCGTCGTGCTCGTCACGGCGGGCTTGCTGCTCGCCCGCTATGACACCCTCGTCTTCCGCGAGCTGTGCGTCATCGACTACCCCGACGCCACGTACAGCGAGGTCGCGCGCGTGGTGAACCGGGCGGAGGCCGCCGCCGCGCAGCTGGACGAGGACGACACGGTCTACTATGTCAACTCCACGGACAACGGCCTCGGCTGGTTCCGCACCAGCTTCGCGCTGCTGCCGAACATCTTGTCGTACAGCCACGGAGGCGGCGACATCTCCGCCGCCTCCGGCGCGGCCATCTGCCGCAGCGCCGGCGAGTTCGCGGCCGAGCTGGCGAAGTGCGACTACCTCTACATCGACGAGGCGTCCGATTCGTTCTGGGAAGGCTACGCCTCGCTGTTCGCTGACGGCGGGCGCGGATACCGCGAGAAGGGGCTGTATCTCTACCGCATCTCCGTGTCGCCGAACGCTCAGTACCGGCCGCTCGAGCCGGACGAAGTGGACGACCCCGGCCGGGAACTGTCCGAGAGCGGCGAGGTGCTGCCGAACGAGGCGGGCCAGATCGGCGCGTTTGAGCGCGTCGTGATGCTCGACCCCGAGGAGAACCTGCGCCTCATCCCGGTGGAAATGGAGGTGCCGCTGTCATGACGAAACGCGAGACCGCGCGCCTGCTCGCGCTGTTTTACGGCGCGGTGCTGGCGGTGATGCTGCTCGGCAGGACCTTCTGCCTTGTGTACGATTCGATCGGCCGCGCCTCGGGCGCCGTGCGCGAGCAGACGTTCACGCTCAGCTCCGACGGCGTCGCGCTGTCCGGCATCGAGTGGGCGGACGGCGAGGCCTATACCATCCACGAGGACCCGCAGCTGCTTTTGCCGCCGTCCGGCCGCATCGTCAGCGTCCGCATGGAGATGACGTGCTCGAAGGACCCCGGCGAGATCATGCTGTTCTACGCCAGGCAGGGCGAGGACTTCTCCAAGCAGAACTGCGTCTACCCGCGCCATGTGGCCGAGGGCGTGTACGAGTTCACGCTGCCCAGCTTCGGCGTGGAGGTCGTGCGCGTCGACCCGACGTCGCGCTCCGGCGTTGTGCTCGGCGAGTTTTCTCTCACCGTCAACGCGCCGCGCGGCGCGCTGAGCTATTACGCGATGTCCGGCGCGCAGGTGTTCAACTACGTCGTCTACACGGGCATGGCCGCGGCTTTCGCCGCCTGGGTGTGGGCGAACTTCGGCCGTCAGATCCTGGCGCGCTGGCGCGCGCCGCTCGAACGGGCGCTTCATCTGAAGAAAAGAGGGACATGAAATTGGAACCGAAATTCATTCCGCTGTCCGTGCCGAATTTCTGCGGCAACGAACGCAACTATGTCAACGACGCCGTCGTCAGCGAGTGGGTGTCCACCGGCGGCAGCCTCGTGCCGAAATTTGAACGGGCCATCGCTGATTACTGCGGCGCGAAGGGCGCCGTGGCGTGCAACTCCGGCACGTCCGGCCTGCATCTCGCGGCGCTCGCGGCCGGCGTCGGCCCCGGCGACGAGGTGCTCGTGCCGACGCTGACGTTCATCGCCGCCGTCAACCCCGTGCGCTACGCGGGCGCGGAGCCTGTCTTCATCGGCTGCGATGACAGCCTGTGCATGGACCCGGCGCTCGTCGGAGAATACCTCGCCGCGCACGCCGAGATGCAAGACGGCCGCTGCGTCAACAAATCGACCGGCGCGCACATCAAGGCGCTGGTCGTCGTGCACGTGTTCGGCAACATGGCGGACATGCCGCGCCTTTTGGAGGTCGCGAAACAGTACGGTCTCATCGTCATCGAGGACGCCACCGAGGCGCTCGGCACGCGCTACACGGACGGCCCCCTCGCCGGGAAGATGGCCGGCACGATGGGCGACATCGGCGTCTACAGCTTCAACGGCAACAAGATCATCACCACCGGCGCTGGCGGCATGGCCGTGTCGGACAACGAGGAGTACCTCGCCCACATGAAGCACCTGTCCACGCAGGCGAAATCGGACGAGCTGAACTACAAGCACGACGAGATCGGCTACAATTACCGCCTCACGAACGTGCAGGCCGCGATGGGCCTCGCGCAGCTCGAGCAGCTCGAGGGCTTCATCGCGCACAAAAACGAGATGTACGAGTTCTACCGCGAGCGCCTCGACGGCAAGCACCACTACCGCATCCTGCCGTTTGTCGGGGGCGTGCGCTCCAACAAGTGGTTCTACAGCCTCTGCGTCGAGGACTCGCACCCCCTCCGGCGCGATGAGATCATCCAAAAGCTCGCCGCCGCGAAGATCCAGACGCGCCCGATCTGGGGCCTCATCCAGGACCAGGCCGACTATCCGAAGAACGAGAGCTACGGCTGCGAGCTTGCGCGCCACTACCTCGACCGCATCGTCAACCTGCCGTGCTCCACGAGCCTCACGAAGGAGGACGCACAGCGCGTCGTCGACGTGCTTTTGTCGCTGTGACGTCTGATTTTTAACAAAAAAGGAGACGAGCGCCTTGCAGATCGAACAACTCATCATCGCGGAGGAGGCCACCGTGCTCGACGCGATGCACAAGCTTGACGAGACGGGACACACCATTCTGTTCGTCGCGCCGGAGGGCGTTTTGCGCGCCGTCGTGACGGACGCGGACGTGCGCCGCCACATCATCCGCGGCGGCAAGCTGGACGCGCCGGTGCGCGAGATGGCGAACTACCATCCCAAAACGCTGCCCGTCGAGCGCCGCAGCGAGGCGCGCGGCCTGATGCGCCGCGCCAACATCAGCGCGGTGCCGCTGCTCGACCGCGAGGGCCGCATCGAGGACGTCGAGTTCGCGGGCGAGCTGGACGTCGCGGCCGCGTCGCGCGCGGAGCTGCCGGTCGTCATCATGGCGGGCGGCCTCGGCACGCGGCTGTACCCGTACACGAAGATCCTGCCAAAGCCGCTCATCCCGGTGGGCGAGCTGCCGATCATCGAGCACATCATCCACCGCTTCACGGACGTCGGCTGCCGCGACTTCACGCTCGTCGTCAACTATAAAAAGAACATGATCAAGTCGTATTTCAGCGAACTCGAGAAGGACTACAGCGTCAGCTACGCCGACGAGGACAAGCCGCTCGGCACCGGCGGCGGGCTGTCGCTTTTGCGCGGGCGCATCCGCGAGACGTTCTTTCTGACGAACTGCGACATCCTCATCGACGCGGACTTCGCCGACATTCTCGACACGCACCGCAAAAACGGCGACGACATCACGATGGTGTGCGCCGAAAAACACTACACCATCCCCTACGGCGTCGTCGAGGCGGACGAAACCGACGCGGTGACCGCGATGCGCGAGAAGCCGCGCATGGATTTTTACACGAACACCGGCATGTACGTCGTCGAGCCGCGCGTGCTCGACGACATCCGTCCCGACACGCCGACGCCGTTCACCGACGTCATCGGCGCCGTGCGCGCGCGCGGAGGCCGCGTGGGCGTGTACCGCGTGTCGGAGGAGAGCTGGCTCGACATGGGCCAGATGGAGGAGTTGGAAAATATGCGCCGCCGCCTCGAGCAGCGCTCGCAGTGAGGCGCGCGGACGAAAAGGGGGAAGATCGCATGGCCGTGAAGATCATCGCCGAGGCGGGCGTCAACCACAACGGAAGCCTCGAGCTGGCGAAAAAAATGGCGCTGTGCGCCAAGGAGGCGGGCGCGGACGTCGTCAAATACCAGACGGCGGTGCCGGAACTCGTCGTCAGCATGTTCGCCGAGAAGGCGGAGTATCAAAAGCGCGAGACGGGCGCGGCCGAGAGCCAGCTCGAGATGGTGCGCCGCATCCACTTCGGCTTCGAGGAGCACCGCGAGCTGAAGGCGTACTGCGAGGCCATCGGCATCGAGTACCTGTCGACGGCGTTCGACCTCAAGAGCGTCGACTTTCTCGCCTCGCTCGACATGCCCGTGTGGAAGATCCCGTCGGGCGAGATCACGAATCTGCCGTACCTCGAGAAGGTGGCCGCGCAGGGCAAGCCCGTGCTGCTCTCGACCGGCATGAGCGACCTGGACGAGATCGCCGCCGCGCTGGACGTGCTTCAAAAGGGCGGCGCGGGCGAGGTGACGCTCTTGCACTGCAACACCGAGTACCCCACGCCCGACGAGGACGCGAACGTCCTCGCGATGGTGGGCCTCGCAGAGCGCTTCGGTCTGCCGGTGGGATACTCCGACCACACAAACGGCTGGGAGGCCGACGTCGCGGCCGTCGCGCTGGGCGCGCGCGTCATTGAAAAGCACTTCACGCTCGACAAGACGATGGAAGGCCCCGATCACAAGGCAAGCCTCGAGCCGGACGAGCTGGCCGCGATGGTGCGCGCCGTGCGCCGCGCCGAGACGCTGCTCGGCTCGAAGGAAAAGCACGTCACCGAGAGCGAGGCGAAAAACCGCCCCGTGGCGCGCAAGAGCATCGTCGCCGCGCGCATCATCGCCGCGGGCGAGCCGCTCACCGAGGAAAACCTCACCGTCAAGCGCCCGGGCGACGGCCTCTCGCCGATGCTCTGGCACGACGTGATCGGCCGCGCCGCGCCGCGCTGCTTCGAGCGCGACGAGCAGATCCAATTCTGACCCGGAAGAGGGGAGACCGCGATGAACAAGACCGTCTGCCTCATCACCGGCACGCGCGCCGAGTGGGGGCTTCTGCGCCCCGTGGCCGAACAGCTGCGCGAAAGCCGCGATCTGAAGCTGCGCCTCATCGTCACGGGCGCGCACCTCAGCCCCGCGTTCGGCGAGACCGTCCGCGAGATCGAGGCCGCGGGCTTTTTGCCCGACGAGCGCATCGACATTCTGAAATTCGGTACCGCCGGCCCGGCTGACACGGCGCGCACCGTCGCGTACACGATCGAGCGCTTCACCGACTCGTTCACGCGCTGCCGGCCGGACCTCTGCCTCGTGCTGGGCGACCGGTACGAGATCTTCGCCGCCGGCACGGCGGCCGCCATCCTCGGCATCCCGCTGGCGCACATCTCCGGCGGCGACGTCACGCGCGGCGCGGCGGATGAATTTTACCGCCACTGCCTCACGAAGATGGCGTCTGTCCACTTCCCGTCGTGCGAGGAATCGGCGCGGCGCGTCGTCGCGATGGGCGAGGACCCCGCGAACGTGTACTGCGTCGGCGGCCTCGGCGACGAGAACCTGCGCCGCATGAAGCTGATGGGCCGCGGCGAGCTTGCGAAGAGCATCGGCTTTTCGCTCGGCGAGCCGTATCTGCTCGTCACGTTCCACCCGGAGACGGCGGGCGGCGCGGACGTGCGCGCGCAGAGCCGCGCGCTGCTCGACGCCATCGGGGACACCGGGATGCGCTGCATCTTCACGAAGGCGAACGCCGACGCGGGCGGCGCCGTCATCAACGCGATGATCGACGAGGCGTGCGTCGCGCACCCGGACAGATACATCGCCTTCACCAGCATGGGCGCGCTGCGGTACCTCTCCGCGATGAAGTACTGCGCCGCCGTCGCGGGCAACTCGTCGTCCGGCGTCGTCGAGACGCCGACGCTCGGCGTGCCCGCCGTCAACATCGGCGACCGCCAGGCGGGCCGGCCCGTCTGCGCGAACGTGATCTGCTGCAAAGCGGAGCGCGCGGACATCGCCGCGGCGCTTCGCCGCGCCGTCTCGCCGGACTTTTTGCCTGTGGCGCGCGCGGCCGTCAGCCCGTACAACGGCGGCGACACCGCCGCGCGCATCGTCCGCGCGCTCGAGGCATACGCCGCGTCGGACGCGTTCGGCGCGCCCAAGCAATTTTACGACGGACAGGAGGAACGCACATGTTCGAACAACTGAGCGAGCTGCTCGGCGACATCCGGTTCGTGCTCGTCAAGCTGTGGAAATTACAGGAGTCCGACCCGCCCTCGTTCCTGTTTGAAAACAGCCTGCGCGCCGTTCAGACGGCGCAGATCGCGGCGCTTCTGTTCTGCGCGGCGCTGCTCGCGGCCGGGCTGTGGTACATGGTCCGCCGCCGCTACCGCCGCGCGTGCATCTGCGGGGCGACGGGCATCGCGGCGGCGGGCGTCTACGCGCTGGGGCTCATGCCGCTGGCGCAGCTCATCACCGCAAAGGGAGGTCTTTGAAATGAATATTCTGATCGTCGGCCTCGGCAGCATGGGCCGCCGCCGCGCGCGGCTTTTGCGCGGCCTCGCGCCCGACACGAAAATTTCCGGCGTCGACCTCTCGCCCGAGCGGCGGGAGACCGCGCGCGAGGCGGGCGTCGAGCCGTTTGAGACGCTGGACGCGGCGCTCGCGGCGAAGCGCTTCGACGCGGCGTTCGTCTGCACCGCGCCGCTCACGCACGCCTCCATCCTTGCGCAGCTGCTCGGCGCGGCGGTGCCGTCGTTCACCGAGCTGAACCTCGTGCCCGACGGCTACGACGAGCTGATGGCCAAGGCGAGAGAACAGGGCGTGCCGCTCTTTCTCTCGAGCACGATGCTCTACCGCGCCGAGACGCAGTACATCAAGCGCCGCGTGGCCGAGTTCGGCAAGCCTGTCAACTACATCTACCACATCGGCCAGTACCTGCCCGACTGGCATCCGTGGGAAAACTATCGGAATTTCTTCGTCGGCGACAGGCGCACCGGCGGCGTGCGCGAGATCTTCGGCATCGACCTGCCGTGGCTGATCGACGCGTTCGGCCCTGTCACGCGCGTGCACGCCGAGAAGGACAAGATCAGCGGCCTCGAGATCGGCTACGACGACAGCGTGTTCGTCATGCTGCGCCATGAAAACGGCACGAAGGGCGTCGTGTGCGCCGACGTCGTCAGCCCGAAGGCCGTGCGCAATTTCGAGTGCTTTGGCGAGGGACTGCACCTGTTCTGGGAGGGAAATCCCAAGGCGCTGTTCGAGTACGACGCTGAGAAGAAGGAGAAGGCGTTCGTGAATACGTACGCGTCGTTCGAGCACGACGCGCGCTACTCCGACAACATCGTCGAGAACGCGTACGTCGACGAGATCGCCAACTTCCTCGGCGTTTTGCGCGGCGATGAACAGCCGCGCTGGAGCTTTGAGAAAGACAAGGCGGCGCTGGCCGTCATCGACGCGATCGAGGGGGCGTGACGTATGAAGATCCTGTTCACGGGGCTGGGGTCCATCGGCACGCGCCATCTGCGCAATCTGCACACGGCGGCAAAGGGCATGGGCATCGAGCCGGAGGTCTGGGCGCTGCGCTCGTCCGACAGGCCGCTTCCGGACGACGTGCGCGCGCTCGTCGCGCGCGAGGTGCGCGCGCTGCCCGAGGACGCGCGCTTCGACGCCGCGTTCATCACGAACCCCACCAGCCTGCACTTTGAGACGCTGCGCGCGCTGCGCGGCCGCGTCGGGACGCTGTTCATCGAAAAACCCATCTTCGACGGCCCCGCGCTGCGCCTCGAAGACTGCCTCGAGCCGGGACAGCGGGCGTACGTCGCCGCGCCGATGCGCTGGTGCGGCGTGATGCTGGCGCTGAAACAGCTGCTGCCCAGCCTGCGCGTGTACTCCGCGCGCGTCATCTGCTCGTCGTACCTGCCCGACTGGCGGCCGGGCGTCGATTACCGCACCGTGTACTCCGCGCGGCGCGAACTCGGCGGCGGCGTCGCCATCGACCTCATCCACGAGTGGGACTACCTCGCCGAGCTGTTCGGCGTCCCGGAGGAGATCCACTGCCTGCGCGGCACGTACAGCGACCTTGAGATCGACTCCGACGATCTCGCCGTCTACATCGCGAAATACCCGTCGCTGCTGGCGGAGGTGCACCTCGACTACTTCGGCCGCACGTACCGCCGCGCCATCGAGCTGTTTTGCCCGGACGGCACCGTCACGGCCGACTTCGGCGACGGCACGCTGACGCGCGCCGACGGCTCCGTCGAGCACTTTTCCGAGCCGGTCAACGCGCGCTACATGCGCGAGATGGCGTATTTTCTCGAGTACGCAAGCGGCGCACGGGATGACAGCCTGAACCCGCCCGGGACGGCGCTGGCTGTTTTGAAGCTGACACTGGGGGAAAACGTATGAACGAACATGTGCTCATCACCATCTGCGGACGCGCCGGGTCCAAGGGCTTCCGCAACAAGAACCTGAAAATTTTCGACGGACTGCCGCTGTCGCACTACAGCCTCGCGGCGGCCGAACTCTTCCGCGCCCAGCGCCCGGACCTCGACGTCGACATCTGCCTCAACACCGACAGCGACCTGCTGATCGGCACGGTCACGTCGAAGTATCCGGAGGTCAACGTCGTCGAGCGGCCCGAGGAGCTGTGCGGCGACGTCGTGCCGAAGATGCGCGTGTTCCAGCACAGCCTCCGCGCGATGGAAGCGCGCACGGGCAAGCAGTACGACACGCTGATCGACCTCGACATCACAAGCCCCCTGCGCCGCGCAAGCGACGTCGCGGGCGCGCTCGCCGTCAAGTGCACGCGGCCGGAGCTCGACCTCGTGTTCTCCGTGTGCCCCGCGCGCCGCACGCCGTATTTCAACATGGCCAAACTCGACGAGAACGGCTACGCCAGGCGCGTCATCGACCACCACTTCACCGCCCGCCAGCAGACCCCGCCCGTCTATGACCTGAACGCGTCCATCTACGTGTTCGGCCGCAAATTCCTGTGCGAGAGCGAGACGGGCTTTCTGTGGGACGGCAAGTGCGGCATCTACGAGATGTTCGACACCGGCATCCTCGACATCGACTCCGAGGAGGACTATCTGCTGATGGAGGCCATCGCGCATCATCTGTATGAGACAGATCCCGCATTTGGCGACGTGCGCCGCGCCATCCGCACCTGAGAAGGGGAATTTGCATGTACACACCGATGGAAAAACATGAGATCCACTGTGCAAAGCGGTATCTCGAATATCAGGAGGACGCGATCCACCGCGTCTTCCGCGACCCGTCCAACCCGACCAGCTACGCGTCGAACTACGGCGTCATCAAATCGCTCGACGACGCGCACGCCGCGCTGGCGCGCATCGAGCTGTACTTCGCTGGCACGGGCGTCACGCCGCGCCTGTACGGCGCGCCGGATTCCGCGCCGCTGGACAAATTGCGCCCGATGCTCGTCGGCGCCGATTACGGCATCCGCGAGACCTGCGAGCTTCGGATGCAGCTGCGCGAGGCGCGCAGCCCGCAGCTCAAGATCCGCCGCTGCCAGACGCGCCTCATCTCGCAGCCGCTCGAGTGGCCCGAGCGCGCGCTCGTCATCATGAGCTGCGGCGACCACGAGTACGGCGTGCGTATGATGGACCGCCAGATCGCCGCGGGCGCGAAGGCGTTCGTCGCGTACAACGACGACGCGGTGCCTGTGTCCGTCTGCCTCGGCGAGGGCTACGGCAGCGCGTTCTATTTCAGCGACCTCTACACGCCGCCCTCGTGCCGCGGGCAGGGCTACGCTGCCGCCGTGCTGGCGGCGGGCATCGCCTACGCGCGCGAGATCGGCTACGCCGAGCTCTATCTCGACGCCTACGCCACCAGTCCCGTCGCGCTGTACGAGCGCTTCGGCTTCCGCGGCAGCGAGCACTGCACGTTCTGGGCCGTCAAGGGCGGCCTGCCCGCTTGGCTGCGCGAGGGCGAGTGAGTGGACGGGCCGCACAAGCGCGCCGTGCTGGAACTCGCCGCCGGGATGGGTGAGGCGCTTTTGGAAAACGGCGGCGAGATCTTCCGCGTGCAGGAGACGATGGAGCGCGTCGCGAAGAGCTACGGCTGCGAGGGATTTCACGCCTATGTGCTGACGAACGGCATCTTTGCGTCCGTCGACGGGCCGGACGGCGGCGAGGGCGCGGTGCGCCATGTGCCCGCCAGCCGCGTGCATCTCGGCCGCGTCGCGGCCCTGAACGCGCTGTCGCGCGACATCGAGCTGCGGCACATCCCGCCCGAGGAGGCCGCGCGCCGCCTCGAGGAGGTGCGCGCCATCCCGTACACCCCCGCCGCGAAGAGCGTCGCGGCGTGCGCCGTGGGCGCGGCGTGCTTCGCCGTCCTGTTCGGCGGCGGCGCGGCCGACGGCGCGGCGGCCTTCGCCGCGGGCCTCGTCATGCAGCTGTGCGCGCAGAAATTCCTCACCGGCAGCATGGGCAAGATCATCACGAACATCCTGCTGTCGGCCATCGTCACCGCCGTGGGCCTTCTCGCGAGCGCCGCGTTCGCGTCTGCGGGCATCGCGACCAATCCCGACTACGTGCTCATCGGCGGCATCATCCCGCTCGTGCCGGGCATGATGCTCACCACCTCGTTCCGCGATTTCGCCAACGGCGACTACCTCTCCGGCACCATCCGCATCATGGACGCGCTTTTGGTGGGCGGCTCCATCGCCGTCGGAGTCGGCGCGGTGCTGGCCGCGCGCGCGGCGATGGGAGGTGTGCTGGGATGACGTTTGTGCTCCAGTGCTTGGTGGCGTTCATCGCCACCGTCGCGTTCGCCGTGCTGTTCCACGTCCCGCGCGCCCAGTACGCGTGGTGCGGCTTCACCGGCGCGGCGGGGTGGGCGTGCTACCTCGCGTGCATGGCCGCGTGGCCCAGCGCGCCGATGGCGTCGCTCGTGGCCACGGCGGTGCTGACGGTCTTCGCCCGCGCGTTCGCCGCGTACCGGCGCTGCCCGTCCACCGTGTTTCTCATCTGCGGCATCTTCCCGCTCGTGCCCGGCGCGGGCATCTACTACACCGCCTACGCCTTCATCCTCGGTGACATGGACGGCTGCGCCGCGAACGGCGCGCAGACGCTCAAGATCGCCGTCGCCATCGCGCTCGGCATCGTGGCCGTGTTCGCGCTGCCCGCCGGCGCCTTCCGCGTCTTTGCCCCGCGCGAAAAGTGAACCGAACCGAACGCCGCGCGCCGGAATTTCCGGCGCGCGGCGTCAGTTTGCCGGCGGGTCTTGACCTGTGCGCGTCTTGCCTGCCTTCCGCCCGTTTCCCGCGCCCTTTGCAAACGGCGCGGCGCTTGACGAAAGCGCGCGGCGCGGCTATAATATAAGGAATTATAAAACGGCGGCGCAGCCGGCGTCGCGGTGAGGAGAGTATCATGAAAAACAGCGAAAAGAGCTTCGAGACCATCGTCAATCTGTGCAAAAACCGCGGTTTTGTCTATCCGGGCAGCGAGATCTACGGCGGCCTCGCCAACTCGTGGGACTACGGCCCTCTGGGCGTTGAGTTCAAGAACAACGTCAAGAAGGCGTGGCTGAAGAAGTTCGTGCAGGAGTCCCCGTACAACGTCGGCCTCGACTCCGCCATCATCATGAACCCGCAGACGTGGGTCACGACGGGCCACGTCTCCAGCTTTTCCGACCCGCTTCTCGACTGCAAGAGCTGCAAGGCCCGCCACCGCGCGGACAAGCTGATCGGCGACGCGCACCCCGAGGCCAACACCGACGCGATGACGTTCGACGAGATGGACGCGTTCATCGCCTCGCATGAGGACGTCGTCTGCCCCGTGTGCGGCAAGCACGACTTCACGCCCATCCGCAAATTCAACCTGATGTTCAAGACGGCCATCGGCGTCACCGAGGCCTCGTCCTCCACGTGTTATCTGCGCCCGGAGACGGCGCAGGGCATCTTCGTCAACTTCGCCAACATCCAGCGCACCACGCGCAAGAAGGTGCCGTTCGGCGTCTGCCAGGTGGGCAAGGCGTTCCGCAACGAGATCACGCCGGGCAACTTCACGTTCCGCACCCGCGAGTTCGAGCAGATGGAGTGCGAGTTCTTCTGCAAGCCCGGCACCGACCTCGAGTGGTTCGCGTACTGGAAGGACTATTGCAGGAACTGGCTCGTCAGCCTCGGCATCAAAGAGGAGAACCTGCGCCTGCGCGACCACGAGCCCGCGGAGCTGGCGTTCTATTCCCGCGCGACGACGGACATCGAGTACGCCTTCCCGTTCACCGACTGGGGCGAGCTGTGGGGCATCGCCGACCGCACGGATTACGACCTCGGCCGCCATCAGGAGGCCAGCGGCAAGAACCTCGAGTACTTCGACCCCGAGACCAGCGAGCACTACATCCCCTATGTCATCGAGCCGTCGCTCGGCGCGGACCGCGTGGCGCTCGCCTTCCTGTGCGACGCGTACGACGAGGAGATCGTCGACCCGGCCAAGAACGACAAGCGCGTCGTGCTTCGCCTGCATCCGGCGCTCGCGCCGTTCAAGGCGGCCGTGCTGCCGCTGTCGAAGGCAAAGCTCGGCGACAAGGCGCGCGAGATCCACGCCATGCTCGCGAAGTACTTCATGGTCGACTACGACGAGGCCGGCTCCATCGGCAAGCGCTACCGCCGCCAGGACGAGATCGGCACGCCGCTGTGCATCACGGTCGACTTCGGCACCGTCGGCGACGACAAGACGCCGGCCGACAACTGCGTCACCGTGCGCGACCGCGACACGATGGAGCAGGTGCGCATCCCCATCGACGAGCTGCGCGCGTACATCGAGAAGAAGATCGAATTCTGAGCGCCGCTGTTGTGAGACGATCAGCGCGGGCCGCGGCCGGACAAACCGCGGCCCGCGCTCTGCTTTTTTGGGAGGACACGCCATGTATCCGAAGATCCTGCTCGTGTACAATCCGGACTCCGGCAAGCGCCGCGCCGCGCAGATGCTCGAGCCCATCGTCACGAATTTGTCGCGCGCGGGCGCGCTCGTGACGGCGGTCCCGGTCAAAACGGGGCCGGGCACGGCCGCGCTGCTCGACGAGGGCGGCTTTGACGCGCTCGTGTGCTGCGGCGGCGACGGCACGCTGCACCATGCGTTCAACGACGTGCTCGCCGCGAAGCGCCGCGTTCCGGTGGGCTATTTCCCGTTCGGCTCCACGAACGATTTCGCCTCCACGATGGGCCTGACGGGCCGCGGCGTCGAGGAGGCGTGCGCTGCCATCGCCGCGCTGCGCGCGAGGCCCGTCGACGCCGGGCTTGCGAACGGGACGGCGTTTTGCTACATCGCGGCGTTCGGCATGTTCACGGACGTCTCGTACCAGACGCCGCAGGAGGCCAAAAACCTGCTGGGCCACTTCGCGTACATCGCGGAGGGCGCGCGGCGGCTGAACCTCGCGCAGGGCTGGCGCGTCCGTGTCGAGGCGGACGGCCTCTCCATGGACGACGAGTTCTGGTACGGCTCCGTCACAAACACGAAGTTCATCGGCGGGATGCAGCTGCCGGAATCGCTCGGCGTCTGCCTTGACGACGGCCTGTTCGAACTGCTGCTCATCCGCCGTCCGAAGACGGTGGCGGAGCTGCAACGCCTCATCACCTGCCTGATGACGCAGAAGCCGGACGGGGACCTCCTGTGCTTCGCGCGCACAAAGCGGGTGCGCCTGTGCTTCGGCGCGCAGACGCCCTTCACGCTCGACGGCGAGGAGGGCCCGCAGGAGCGGGAGACCGTCGTCGAGGTGCTGCCGGGCGGCGTCGGGCTGCTGATGTGAAACGGAAAAAAGAGCGCGGGCCTGTGCAAAACGAAAGTTTTGCACAGGCCCGCGCTTGTTTTTGTCACTCGAGCGCCGCGCGCTCGGCGGCGTCATACTGCGCCTTCGTGCACGACACCGCGCGGTTGACCAGCCACGCGCCGTCCTGATACACCAGCTCGCACGTCTGGTACGACTCGTGCGACGCCTCCGCGCCGTCCGCGCGCCCCGTCGTCTTGTAGCGGAACACGACGTCGCACACGACGCTCGGCAGCTCCTCATACGTGCCCGCCACGGCGGACGCGTAATTCACGGCGGCCGATTCAAACGTGAACGCGCTCGCCAGATTGTCCTCGTTGTTGTACAGCTCCGACAGCCGCGCCCGGTTCAGCTCTGTGCTGGAGACCAGCTTCGCCATGTCCTGATTGTTGATGCAGTCGAGATACGACGCGTAGTACGCGCCCAGCAGCGCGTTCAGATCCGCCTCGGCCGGGACGCCGCCCTCCGTGACGTGGTTCGCGAACGCCAGCTGCGCCGCCGCGAGGTCCGTGAACTGCACGGAGGCCGTCGTTTTCGCGCCGTGCGGCGCGGTGTACTCCATCGAGATCGTGCTGCCCACCGCGACGCCCGGGATCGTCACGACGCCGCCCGACGCGCGCTGCGCCACCGGCGTGCCGTCCACGAAGATCGCCGCGCTGTCGTCCGTGCAGCCGGAGATCGTCACCGTCGCCACGGGCACGCCGCCGCTGAAGGCGACAGGAGCGTCCGCGTCCAGCAGCGTCACGTCCGTCGCCGCGCCCGTCAGCGTCTGGCCCGTGATGC
>CALXIU010000044.1 GCA_944388415.1 uncultured Ruthenibacterium sp.
CGATGATGCCGGAGTTGCGGTTGCACCGCGCGCCCAGCACGCTGTTGGCGTACACCACGGCGGACGACTCCGCCCACGACAGCACCTCGCCGCGCTGCGGCACGTTGCCCGCCTCGGGCAGATAGCATGCGCAGGTGTACGCGTCCTCGCCCATCAGGCCGAGTTGGCGCAGCTGCTCTTCATAGTGCTCCTGCTGGCTGTACATGAATTTGAACACGACGTTCTGCAAAAACGAAGAGGGCACGTTCTTGTCGAGCGGCCTCGGGTCGGCCGAGAACGGCTGTTTGCTCTTCGCGCCCGCGCGCAGAAGCTCGTCGTAGAGTTCGTACACCGGCTTCATCACGCCGATGCCGAAGCTGATGACGGTGTGGCCGTAGCGGCTCGTGACGGGCACCATGCGCTCCGCGCCGAACGCCTCGCCGTACATGACGAGCGTCTTGACGACCTTCGCCATCGTTTCGCCCTTTTCTCCGTCGAGCAGCGCCTGCTGCTCTTTGGTCAGAACCATTTCGATCTCTCCTTTTTGTCCGGTTGCCTTGAAAAAACCGCGCCGGACAGCGCTTTGTTTACCGACATTATACCATAAATGTACTGCGAAGTCTGCACTTCGCGCCGGAAGATTGACATGCGCTTCACAGACGGGTATGATGAAATCAACAACAAAAATGCACCAGCCCCGCCCGCGCCGGCGGGGCGAAAAGGAGAGAAAGCCCATGAATGATGTGGTATCCCGTTTCATCCGGTATGCGAAGATCTTCACGCAGAGCGACCCGAACGCCGTGTCGCAGACACCCAGCACGCAGCGGCAGTTTGACCTTGCCCGCGTTCTCGTTCAGGAGATGAAAGAATTCGGCATCGACAATGCTTTTGTGGACGGGCACTGCTACGTGTACGGTAAGGTCCCGGCAACGCCTGGCTGCGAGGATCTGCCCGCGATCGGCCTCATCGCGCACATGGACACGTCGCCCGACATGACGGGGGAGAACGTGAAGCCCCAGATCCTCCACTACGAAGGCGGCGATGTGACGCTGAACGAGGCGCTCGGGATTGTGATGCGCGCCGAAGAGTTTCCCGACCTTGCGCTTTACCGCGGGCAGGATTTGATTTGCACTGACGGCACGACGCTTCTCGGCGCGGACGACAAAGCGGGCGTCGCGATCATTCTGCAGGCGGTGGAGGAGCTTCTTGCGTCCGGCGAGCCGCACGGGCCGATCTGCATTGCGTTCACGCCCGACGAGGAGGTCGGAAACGGCACCGGCTTCTTCGACGTGGAGGGCTTCGGTGCGAAGTTCGCCTACACGGTGGACGGCGGCGAGATCACCAATTATGAATATGAGACGTTCAACGCCGCACAGGCCGTCGTGACTGTCAACGGCTTCAGCATCCATCCCGGCTCAGCGAAGGACAGGATGCGCAACGCGCTGCTGATCGCGATGGAGCTGAACAGCCTGCTGCCGCCGCTTGAGACGCCGCGCCACACCGAAGGCTACGAGGGATTCTTCCATCTGGGAGAAATGAAGGGCGCTTGCGAGCGGGCCAGTATGCACTACATCATCCGCGACCACTTCAGAGAGCGCTTTGAGGAGCGCAAGGAACTTCTTCGCAAAGCGGCGGAAGAAATCGACCGCCGCTGGGGCGAAGGGACGATCGAGCTGGAGATCACCGACCAATATTATAATATGGTCGAGGTGCTGCGCGACCGCATGGACGTCGTCCGGCTGGCGGAAGAGGCTATGAAGCTGAGCGGCGTCGAATCGCCCACGCACGACCCGGTGCGCGGCGGCACGGACGGCTGCATGCTGACGTTCCGCGGCCTGCCGTGTCCGAATCTGCCCACAGGCGGACACAACTATCACGGACGGTTCGAATTTGTCCCGGTGCAGTCTCTGAAAACGGGTGTGAAAATTGCAAAGAATGTCGTGTCCGAGGCGCTTGTGCGCCGCGTGATCCTCGGCGAACAGATGTGACGTAATCAAAGACGGGCTGAAAAAAACGGCCCAAAACCGGCAGGGAGGATGACTTATGCAGAGCAAAAAGCCCAGCCTCAAATGGCTGGAGGATCCCGAGGTGTTTCGCGTCAACCGTCTTGACGCGCACTCCGACCATGTTTTCTACGAGAGCGAGCAGTCCATGCGCGAGGGTGACCGGACGCTGTACCAGCCGCTCGACGGCAGCTGGCGCTTCGCGTGGAGCCCCACGCCCGCCGCGCGCCCCGCGGAGTTCTACCGCGAGGGGTTCGACGATTCCTCGTTCGGCTCGATCGAGGTGCCCGGCCACATCGAATTGCAGGGGTACGGGCAGATCCAGTACATCAACACGATGTATCCGTGGGACGGCCGCTGTTTTCTGCGTCCGCCTCACATCGACTGGGACGACGCGCCCGTCGGAAGCTATGTCCGGACGTTCGACCTCAGCGAGCCGCTGCGCGGCCGCCGCGTCTGCATCTCGTTCCAGGGCGTCGAGCAGGCGTTCTATGTCTGGCTGAACGGGAAGTTCGTCGGCTACGCCGAGGACACGTTCACGCCATCCGACTTCGACCTGACGCCGCACGTCCGTGAGACGGACAATCGCCTGTGCGTCGAAGTTCACAAGCGGTGCAGCGCGAGCTGGATCGAGGATCAGGACTTCTTCCGCTTCTCCGGCATCTTTCGCAGTGTGTTCCTGTATGCAAAGCCCGCCGCGCACGTCGAGGACGTCTGGTTCCGCACGCAGCTCGGCGAGGACGGCGCGGGCGAGCTGTCGCTCCGGCTGAAGCTCAGCGGCGAGATCTCGATGCCGAATCCCGTGCGCCTGCGCGTGTGGTCGCCGGAGGGGACGCTTCTCATGGACTGCGAGCCGCAGCTCACAGAGCAAGGCGGCGCCCTCGTCAGCGAGACGTTCCGGTTTGACCGCGTTTGTCCGTGGAACTACGGCTCGCCCGCGCTCTACCGCGCGGAACTCGAACTGCGCGCCGCGGACGGCACCACCGTCGAATTTATCCCGTACCGCATCGGTTTCCGCCGCTTTGAACTGAAGGACGGCGTGATGCTTCTCAACGGCGAGCGCCTTGTCATCAACGGCGTCAACCGCCACGAGTGGAGCGCTGAGCGCGGCCGCAGCATCGGCGAGCGAGACATGCGCGCCGCGATGGAGACGATTTGCCGCAACAACATCAACGCCGTGCGCACGTGCCACTATCCGAACCAGACGCTGTGGTACGAGCTGTGCGATGAAAACGGCATCTATGTGATGGACGAGACGAACCTTGAGAGCCACGGTTCGTGGCAGAAGATGGGCGGATGTGAGCCGTCGTGGAACGTTCCCGGCAGCTTGCCGGAGTGGCGCGAGTGCGTCGTCGACCGCGCGCGGTCGATGTTCGAGCGCGACAAGAACCACGCGTCGATCCTGTTCTGGTCGTGCGGCAACGAGTCGTACGCGGGCGAGGATATCCGCGCGATGAGCCGCTTCTTCCGCGAAAATGACCCAGACCGCCTCGTCCACTACGAGGGCGTTTTCTGGAACCGGGAATTTGACGACATCAGCGACGTCGAGAGCCGCATGTATGCCTCTCCCGACGCGATCCGCGCATATCTCGAGGCCGACCCGAAAAAACCGTTCCTCCTCTGCGAGTACATGCACGACATGGGCAACTCGCTCGGCGGCATGGAGAGCTACATCCGTCTGGCGGAGGAGTATCCGAAGTATCAGGGCGGCTTCATCTGGGATTACATGGATCAGGCGCTGTGGCGCACCGATGCACTCGGCCGCCGCGCGCTGGGCTATGGCGGCGATTTCGCCGAGCGCCCCACCGACTACGCGTTCAGCGGTAACGGCATCGTGTTCGCCGACGGCGCGGAGAAGCCTGCAATGCAGGAGGTGCGCTACTGGTACGCCTCCGCGGCGCAGAGAGCGCGCCACGACGCGCGCAACGCGCAGCGCCGCATGGCCGCGCGCGAACAGATGGAGCGCGAGAAAAAAGCGCTTGATGACCGCGAGCGCCGCGCCCACGGCCTTACGGTGTCGGACGGCGATGTGACGCTTGGCGTCCGCGGCGAGGGCTTCGAAGTCCTGTTCTCGTACACCGAGGGCGGCCCCGTGTCGCTGCGCCGCGGCGGCGTCGAGTGGCTGTACCGCGCGCCGCGTCCGGCGTTCTGGCGTGCTGCCACTGAAAACGACAAGGGCTGCGGCTTTGCTGTGCGCAGCGCCGCGTGGATGGCGGCGGATCAGTTCGCCCGCTGCACCGGCTGGGATGTGCCGGAAAAGAGCGAGCATCGTGTCCGCATCGTCTACCGCTTTGATGCGCCGGCGGTCCCCGGCGCGTCGGCCGAGCTGGAATACGCGGTCGACCGTTTGGGAAGAATGCGTGTGACGGCGCGCTATCACGGCGCGCCCGGCCTGCCGCAGTTGCCGGAGTTCGGCGTGCGCTTCGCGACGGCGCTGCCCGTCGCGCAGACCGCGTGGGAGGGACTTTCGGGCGAGACGTATCCCGACCGCATGCGCGGCGGTGTGTTTGGTCATCACATCGAGACGCCGCATGTGGCGGACTACCTTGTGCCGCAGGAGACGGGCTGCCACATGGACACGCACCGCGCGGAACTGTCGGTGCAGGATGCGTTCGGCCACGCCGTGTCGCGTCTGGAGATGACGATGGACAGTGAGCCGTTCGCGTTCTCCGCCATCCCGTACACGCCGCAGGAGCTCGAGTCCGCGACGCACCGCGAGGAGCTGCCCGCGACGGGCCGCACGGTCGTCAGCGTGCTCGGCGCGATGCGTGGCGTCGGCGGCATCGACAGCTGGAGCACGGACGTCGAGCCCGCGTATCACGTGAGTGCGGAGAACGACATCGAATTCTCGTTCGTCATCCGCTGCGCACAGCTTTGACGTGACAAATGGCCGCCGGGCCGTCCCTGTCGCAGGGTGGCCCGGCGGCCGATCCATTTCTTCAGGAGGCAGAACATGAAACAGGGATTGATGCACCTCTACTGGGGCGAGGGAAAGGGGAAGACGACCGCCGCGATGGGCCTCGCGCTCCGCGCGCTCGGCGGCGGGCTGCGCGTCACGGTCGTGCAGTTTTTGAAGGACGGGACGAGCGGCGAGCTGGACGGCCTGCGCCGCCTCGGCGCGACCGTGCTGACGGGAGAGCCGGGATTGAAATTTGTCTTTCAGATGACGCCGGACGAGCGCGCGCAGACGCGGGCCGAACAGAACGCCCTTCTGGAACGAGCGCTGGAAACACCGTGCGACCTTCTGGTGCTCGACGAGGCATGCGCCGCGTGGCGGCTTGGGATGGTCGACGATCTTCTGCTGCAAAAAGCGGTGCTGCATCGCCCCGAGGGCAGGGAGGTCGTGCTCACGGGACGCGACCCCGCCCCATGGATGAAGCTCAAGGCGGATTACAGCACCGAGATGCGCTGCGAGCGGCACCCGTATGACAGCGGGATCTCCGCCAGAAAGGGGATCGAGTGCTGAAATTCGCCGTAAAGCATATACGCTTTACAGACAAAAGCTCAACCTTACAAAACGGAAAGCGAATCGCCTTTATAGTACGATGTTTCGTCAGATTTTTGCCTTTTCGCCT
>CALXIU010000045.1 GCA_944388415.1 uncultured Ruthenibacterium sp.
TTCCTGTATTTCCCGCAAGATGGATTTCATTCCATCCGCCTCCTTTGTATGGGTGTGCTTCCGCTTATTATAGGCGAAACAGAGGATTTTTGCAATTCAGACGCAGCCGCACGGCGTGAAAAACGGCGGGCAGGGGAACCTGCCCGCCATAAGTGCCCCTGAATGGGATCTGTCAATAGAAAGCGCGGATGCGGTTGAACCAGACGCGCGCCGGATCGTTCAGGCGCTCCATATCCTCGCCCATCTCGTCCATCAGGCGCTTCTTGACCTCTGCGTAAGCGGGGTCGTCACAGACATTGTTCAGCTGATACGGGTCCTTTTCCAGGTCGTACAGCTCGCCGCGCTCGCTCTCGTTGAATGTGAACTGATACTTCTTTTCCCGCACGAAGCGCTGGCGGCAGACGTAGAAATGGCTGTGAAACTCGCCGAACACGTGCGTGCGGCCGTTGTCCTTTTCCGTTCCCGTCATCAGCGGCAGCAGACTCTCTCCGGCGACGGGCTTGAGCGGTTTTACGCCCGCGACGTCCAGCGCGGTGGGCATGAGCTCATGCAGATAGACCATGCTGTCGCAGTCCTCGTGCCCCGCGCCATGGACGACCATGGGGATCCGTGTGATCTCATCGTACATGAACGCGCCTTTTTCGATCTGCTTGTGCGCGCCGAGGCAGTCGCCGTGGTCGGCGGTGTAGACGATGATGGTGTCGTCGAACATGCCCAGTTCCTTCAGCTTGTTCACGATGATGCCCACCATGTCGTCGATCATCGTGCAGTGGCCGTAATAGCGCGCGATGATCTGCGCAAAGCCCGGCCAGCCCGCGTCGCCGAGACCCCACATCTTCTCCGTGAGGTAGTGGCCGTAGGGCTTTTTCTCAAACGTCTCGCGGTAGCTGGGATGCTCCGCGATCGCCGCGGGATCGTACATCGAATAATACGGTTCCGGCACGATGCTAGGCGAGTGCGGCCCCCAGAAGTTCGACCACAGGAAGAACGGGCGGTCTTCTTTGGCGGCCTTCTCCAGCAGGCAGCACGTCTCCTGCGCGACGAAGTACTCAATGGTGCTCTCCACCGGGCCGTCGTGACGGGCATACATCTCCTGGATCTGCAAAGCGGGGTTGTTGCCCATGTAGCCCTCGCTGATGTCCATGGGCCAGTATCCGGATTCCTTCAGGTATTCCTCATAGTAGTTGGGTTTGTTGCGGGGCGGAGCGTCGAACTTCAGGCTGGGGAACACGCGGCTGCCGGGGAAGCCGTAACCCATGAACGCCTTGCCGTCCTCAAAGCCGCAGTCGGTGGGCTTCCGGTTGGGGGAGACGTGCCATTTGCCCGCATAACCGCAATAGTATCCGGCCTGCGCCATGCAGTCGCCCAACAAGGGAATGCCGTCGTGGATGTCGGTGTAGTTGTCAACAACGCCGTGCTGATGCGGATACAGGCCTGTCATCACGCTGGCGCGCGCCGGAGCGCAGATCGGGGAGGGGGGTGAACGCGTTTGTGAATTTCATCCCGTCTGCGGCCAGCGCGTCGATGTTGGGCGTGCGGCATACATCGTTCAGACCGTACGCGCTCACGGTGTCGAACCTCTGCTGGTCAGACAGGATGAACAGAACATTTTTTCTTTTCGCCATAATGGAACTCCTTTCAGAATCAGAGAATACAAAATAATACCGAGTGTCGGCGGGCGGTGCGTTCAGATGAAGGATGTATGCGGTACGCTCCTCGCCGGTGTTGTGTGCGAGGTATGTTTCGGTGAGAAGCTCGGGAACGAAGCGGCTCGGGTCAAACAGCAGCGCGGCGCTCGTTTCTCCCGAGGAAAAGACGGCCCGGTCCGCTTCCAGACGGATCGGAAAGGGGGCGACGAACGTCTCCGTGCACGGCGCGGGGGTCGAAAAACGAAGTTCATCGCGGATGGTGACGCGCCCGGCAGACACATCGTGCTCGATCACGCGGCCGTAGCGCTCCAACTCCGGGCAGTCGTAGCACGCTGACAGTTCCATCGAAAGACGTCCGGCGGACGTGTCAACGGAGACCTCCCGCGCGGCGTACTGCGCCCCGGCTTGCTGCTCGCATTCGGCGGGCATCGCGACGTTGTGGCTGCGCGACGAGTGTGCAAACCGCTCATACCGGCGCGGCCCGAACGATTCCGCGTCATACTGCACCGCGCCGAGGTCGCAGATCAGTTGCTCGCCGCCGCGGCACACGAGAAAGGAGCCGCAGTCGTTGTGATTGTGGCTCTCGCCGTTTGTGCCCGCCTTGGCTGCCAGCGCGAGGTCCGGGCCTGAGGAGATCAGCCACTGAGCGTCAGGCAGCCAGACGCACCGCTGGCCGGGAAGGCCGAAGCGCGCCGAAGGCCGGTACCACAGAAAATCGCGTACAGCAAGGCAGAATCGGTAGCAGCTGTCGTCCAGAACATCGTCGGCGGCCGCCATCTCCGGGATGCAGCACTCGGGATAGATCTCCTGTAAGCGGCAGGACAAGCCGGCACGGAACCCTGCGTGCATACTGCCGTCCGCGAAGCTTGCCGTGCACTTCCCCGAGAGGAAATAGTGCTGCTGGCACAGCGCGATGGCGCGCACCTTCGGCAGCCGGAACAGATCGCACATGCCGCCGGTCCGCTGCGACAGAAGGTCGGCAAAGCACGTGAAGAAGCCGAACCCGTACGTCCAGTATCCCACGCCCTCGACGCACGCGCCGTCGTCGCCGAAGCTGTCGAGGTACGTCTGCATCGTCAACAGGCACCGGCACACGATCTCAGAAAGGCGCGCGCGGTCGTCGACAAGGTGCAGCGCCGCGCCGCCGATCGCGCCCGCGCATACGGCGCACCAATTGTTGTGCATCGCCTCAAATCGGTGGATGACGTCCGCGCGGCAAAACGGCGCCAGAACGCGGCGCTCGATCTGCGCGCGCGCCTGCGCGACGACGGCGGAGTCCAGACGGTCACCGCACAGCGCCAGCGTTTCCGCCAGAGCGAACGCCGTCTCGCAGGCGAACAGATCAAGCTGCGTCTCCCAGCGCCCGAATGGGAGCGGCCGGTCGCGTTCGTCCAGAAAATGAGCGGGCAGACACCAGAACGGCTCGGAGCAAATGTCCCATACGGTGTCTTCCAGCGCAGGAAGCCAGCGGGGATCCGCCGGTTCCAATCGGCTCAAAAGAGCGAATGCGAGCAGCCGCCCGCGCCGCTCGTAGTACGGCGCCTGATACCGTGCGCGGTCGCCGGTCTCTCCGAACAGGCGGAACAGGGAAATGTACATGCCTTCTTTCCGGTGCGGCGAGAGCCTGTCGCGCGAAATTTGCCGCTCTAACAGTGCATTTATGTGTTCATCATATCGCATTTTGCCCAAATCTTCAATGAAATGTGAAAGAAATGTGTAAAATTTAATTGGATTCGAAAATATTATTACATTGACTGTCGCACAAAACTCAAACTCATGAAAATCGTAATAGATTATTCGTGGTTCCTTCATTTTGGATCCGACAGAGGTGCGCTACGATCATCCAGTTCCGCGTCGAGAAGAAGTTCAACGACTTCATGTAAGAAAGGAGGCGGCCGTCTTATGATTGAAAAGAAAAAGAATCCGGTCATTCAGGTGATCCTGTACGTCGTATTGATCCTCATTACCGCGGCAACGCTGCTTCCTCTTGTCTGGATGGTCTCCGCGTCGTTCAAGCTCGACAGCGAAATGTTCAGCGTTCCCATCAAGTGGATCCCCGAGACCTTCCACTTTGAGAACTACACCCAGATCTGGGAGAAGATCCCCTTCGGCCTGTTCACCTTCAACAGCGCGAAGCTGACGATCGTCATCACGCTGATCCAGCTGCTCACGTGCTCGTTTGCGGCGTATGGCTTCACGAAATGTAACTTCCGCTTCCGCGGCACGCTGTTCCTGTGCTATGTGGCCACCATCGCCATTCCCTGGCAGGTCTACATGCTGCCGCAGTACATCATCATCCAGAAGGTCGGCCTTGTCGACACGCATCTCGGCTACATCCTGATGCAGGCGTTCGCCGCCTTCGGCGTGTTCCTGCTGCGCCAGTTCTTCCTCGGCATCCCCAATGAGCTGCTTGAGGCAGCGCGCATCGACGGCTTGTCTGAGTACGGCACCTATTTCCGGATCGTCCTGCCTCTGGCGAAGCCGGCCATGGCGACGCTGACCATCTTCACGTTCGTCACGGTCTGGAACGATTACATGGGCCCGATGATCTACTTCAACTCCGAGGCCAACAAGACCATTCTCCTCGGTATCCGGATGTTCCTGGGCCAGTACTCCACGCAGTATCAGCTCATTATGGCTGCGTCGGTCGTCAGCCTGATCCCGGTATTCATTGTTTACATCTTCTGCCAGCGCTTCTTTGTGCAGGGTATCGCCACCAGCGGTCTGAAGGGCTGATGTGGTATCCGGCGGCAGAAAGCCGCTTCAACCTCCGCTCCGCATAATTCCCGGGACGGCGGGACGCGCCCGGAACAGGGCGTGTCCCGCCGTCTTTTTCTGTTCAAGAAAACAGGCGCCGCATTGCTGCGCCATTCACTCAGGAAAGGATGAGATCAATGGAACAAACAATGGATCGCCGTCAGGCGCTTGAGGCGCTGGACGCGGCGTGCGGGATCCTTCGCGGAAATCTTGCGAAGTTCACCGACAAGTTTCCGTTCTCGTGCAGCGAGAACAACTTCTACCCCGAGAGCGAGAACGTCGAATGGACGACCGGCTTCGTGACCGGCGAGTACTGGCTCGCGTACGAGCACACGGGCGACGAGGCGTTCAAGGCTTCCGCGCTGCGTCAGGTCGACAGTTTTCTCGACCGCATCGAGCGTGAGATCGACGTCAATCACCACGACATGGGATTCCTGTACACGCCGTCGTGCGTGGCGGCCTACCGCCTGACAGGCAGCGAGACGGCGAAAAAGGCCGCGCTGATGGCGGCCGATCACCTGATCGCCCGCTTTCAGGAAAAGGGCCAGTTCCTTCAGGCGTGGGGCGAGCTGGGCGCGCCCGACAACTACCGTCTGATCATTGACTGCCTGCTCAATGTGCCTCTGCTCTACTGGGCCACGGAGGTGACGGGCGACGAAAAGTACCGCAAGATCGCGCTGGCGCACACGAAGACCAGCATGGCGAACCTCGTGCGTCCCGACCACTCGACGTATCACACCTATTTCTTCGACCCCGAGACGGGCGCGCCCGTTCGCGGCTCGACGCAGCAGGGCTATCGCGACGGCTCGGCGTGGGCGCGCGGCCAGGCGTGGGGCGTGTACGGCATGGCTCTTGCGTACCGCTACACGCACGACGAGGAGTGCATCCGCCTGTTCTGCGACGTGACGGATTACTTCATCTCGCGCCTGCCGGAGGATCTCGTCCCGTACTGGGACCTCGAGTTCACCAGCGGCGACGAGCCGCGCGATTCGTCTGCGGGCGCCGTGGCCGCGTGCGGCATGCTGGAGATGGCAAAATACCTTCCCGAGGCGGAGGCGGCCCGCTACACGGAGATGGCCGGTCGCATGGCGCAGGCGCTGTGGGAGACGTGCGCCGTGCGCGACGCGTCGGTGTCCGACGGTCTGCTCTTGCACGGCGTCTACGCGAAGAACTCGCCGTACAATCCCATTCCCGAGGACCGCGGCGTGGACGAGTGCAACACGTGGGGCGATTACTTCTATATGGAGTTGCTGCCGAGACTGGTCAAGGACTGGCAGCTGTACTGGTGAGGTGAGACGAATGGCCGGAGTGTTCTGGTGTTCTGATGCGGCGCAGACTGCCGCGTGCGTTTTGCGCCGCTGTTCCGGTGACGCAAAGCGCTGTATCTCCATCGCAAATGATGTTCTGGAAAACCGCTTTCTCTTCCGGGACCACTGGGAAATGGAGCGCACGCATGAACCGGTGCAGTTCGGAGCCGCCGAATCCGACATCAACTGGGCCTGCATCCCGGCGGACGATCCCGAATGGCTGTACGCGATGAACCGCCACACCAGCTTTGTCAATCTGGGCAAGGCGTGGCTGTATACGCGCGACCGCCGCTATGCGGAAAAATGGGCGAGGCTCATTGAGAACTGGATCGACCGCGTACCTCTCAGGTTGGAAAGCCAGGGCAACACGTGGCGCAGCCTCGAGGCGGGGCTCCGCTGCGAGTACTGGCTGCGCGCGCTGATATACGTTGCAGACAGCGGCGTCGTGACGGACGCTTTGCAAAAGAAGATCGATGCGTCTCTTTTGGAGCACGGAGAATATCTCACGTGGAAATCGGGCGAATTTCATAAGATCTCGAACTGGGGCGTTTTGCAGGATCACGGTTTGTTCCTGTTGGGTGTGTATTTTGACAATGCGGAGTGGCGGAATCTGGCGCTGCGGCGTCTCGATGAGAACCTGCACCGCTCCGTGATGGCAGATGGAAGCCAGTGGGAGCAGAGCCCGATGTATCACTGCGAGGTGTTGCATAACGCTGCGGACACGCTCCTGATCGCGCGGTTGAACCGTGTCGAGGTCCCGCCCCGCTTCGAAGATTCTGTGCACCGGATGTCTCTTGCGCTCGCGGCATGGACGAAACCGGACGGAAGACTGCCATGCCAGTCTGATTCCGACGATACCGACGCACGCGACATCCTTGCAATGGGCGCGCTGCTGTTCGGCGACCCTGCTCTGCGCGAGGCGGCGGGAGGCGAGCCGTTTGAGGAGAATTATTGGGATTTCGGCCCGGAGTGCGAAAAGACGCTCGCGGAGCTGCCCGGGCTCTCAGGTGGCCGTCCGTCCGACGCGCTGCCGGACAGCGGCAACTACATGCTGCGCTCTGCGGGCGGACGCGATGCGGCGTACATTCGATTTCACTGCGGCGCGATGGGCGGCGGCCATGGCCACGCCGATCAGCTCCACATCGACGCGGGGCGGCTGGGCGAGGACTTCCTCATCGATCCGGGCCGGTATACGTATGTCGGGTGCCCGGAGCGGCTCGCGCTGAAACGGCCAGCCGCGCACAACACAACGATGGTCGACGAGCAGGACTTCAGTCCCTGCCTTGACACATGGGCCTACGCCTCTCAGGCGGTCCCGCTCAAGGGCGCGCACCGCTTCACGCCGCGCGCGGATCTCGTATGCGGCGGCCATCTGGGCTACATGGACCGCGGCGTCGCTGTGTTCCGGCGCGTTGTCTTCCTGAAAGAGATGTGCGCGGCAGTTGTGTTCGACGAGTTCTTCGCCGAGCCGGAGGCGGAACACCTGTATGAGCAGCACTTCCACTTCGGCGAGGGCGAGGTGCGCCTGAACGGCGCGGACGTCCTCTGGCGGGGCAAGACGCTCTGCGCCGCGCTGCACTGTCTCGGCGACGTGACGTGCGAGCTCGGCCGCGCGCCGTTTTCGCGCGATTATAACCGCTTGGAGGAAGGCGATGCGCTCTGCGTGAGGTCGCGTGCGCGCGGTTCGGCGTTCCTGACGGCTGTCATCGATCTCTGCGCCGGCGACCCGCTTCGCGCAGCTTCTTCCCGTGACGCGCACCGATGAAGAGGATCTCCGCATCCCCGCGCAGGCGGTGGAGATCGTGCGCGGCGGACGCCGCGCCGTCGTGCTCGAGCGGCACGGCGATATGCCCACGCCCGTCGGCCTCCTGACGGCGGACATCTATTCCGGTCATGGCCGGACGATCGTCTTCTTCGACGACGCGCCCGATGGCATCGTCCTCGACTGGTAAAAGGCGCAAGATCAGAAACAAGAGCTCATCGTCCGCGAGGGGGATGAGCTCTTTCCCTTCTGTCCGCGGCTTGTCAGCGATGTCAGCCCTGTGATAAAATAGGTGCAGAAATGCAGAAATAGGGGGTGGCCAAGTGACGCAGGATTATGATTTGATGCACCGCGACATTCCGGTCGTACGGCTTGCTCTGGACACCGGGGCGGGGACCATTGCCTCGGTGAAGGAGCTTTGGGAACAAGCACATCTTCCTGTCGGCGTCTGTGCAAAACGCGGAGCGGTGGACCGGGCCGCGCTCAAGGAGTGGTGGTCCGACCGCTCGATCCCGGATACGCGCGCGGGCCTTCGCGGCGCGCTGCAAACGCTCGGCGCCGGCGCGCCGCAGGAGCTGCTGCCCGGCAGTCTGGGCCTGAGCCTCTCCGATGCGTACTGGGTCCGCCCGGTCGGCAGCGCTCTGCGCTGGGCGGACGTGAACTTCCATGAAAATGCATTTTCCGGGGACGTGGGAAGCGTCCTCTTCGGGTGCCCTCCGTCCGGCAGCATCGACAGGATGTCGCCCGACAACACGACCGACGGCTGGCTGCAAAAGCGGTGGACGGTGCGCGGCGGAAAACGGGTCCTGTTGAAGGGCGGAAGCGGCAGCTCCCGGCAGGAGCCGTACAACGAAGTGATCGCCAGCCGCGTGATGGAGCGATTGCACATCCCGCATGTGGAGTACTCGCTGGAGCTTCTCGACGGACTCCCGTACAGCGTCTGCGAGGATTTTGTCACGGAGCGTACGGAATACATTTGTGCGTGGCAGCTGATCTTCTCAAAGGCCAAGCCCAATCACGTCTCCCTGTACCGCCATTATCTCGACCGCTGTGAAGCGCTCGGCATTCCCGGCGCGCAGCGCGCGCTCGCGCAGCAGATCGCGGTGGACTACCTCCTCGTCAACGAGGACAGGCATCAGGGGAATTTCGGCGCGCTGCGCCGGGCGGATACTCTGGAATACCTCAGCCCGGTCCCTGTGTTCGACACGGGCTCCTGCCTCTGGTTTGAGACGCCGACGCGAATGATCCACGCCGGTGCCAAGGCGGCATGCAAGCCGTTCAAGACAACGCACACGGAACAGCTGCGTCTTGTGGAGGATCTTTCATGGCTCGACGAGGGCGCGCTCGCGGGGGTGGGCGACATTGCGCGCGAGGTGTTCGCGGACTCTCCGTTTGTCCCGTCCGAGCGCGCGGAGGCGATCGCCCGCGCACTGGACGACAGGGCGCGGCTGCTGCTCAGCGTCGCCGGAAGCAGGCGGAGCGCGGTCGACGACATCTCGCGCGATGTGAAGATCAACGTTGCGTTCAGCCGCCCGGAGAACTGACACGAACAGTCCCAACCGAGGCTTGAACGTTGACGAGGAATCAGGTACAATAAGAAAAAGCGCCGCGGCAGGCTGCGGCGCGTGGAAGGGAAGGATGTATGTGAAAACTGCGCTCGTCATCATGGCTGCGGGCATCGGCTCGCGATTTGGCGGCGGCATCAAGCAGCTCGAGCCGGTCGGCCCGGGCGGCGAGATCATCATGGACTACTCGATCCACGACGCGATCCGCGCCGGATTTGATAAAATCGTCTTTATCATCCGCAGGGACATCGAAAAGGATTTCCGGGAGGTCATCGGCGACCGCATTGAGCGCGTCTGCGCCGCGCTGAACGTCGAGGTCGCCTACGCCTATCAGGCGATGGACGATCTGCCGGAGGGTGTCACAGTGCCGGAGGGACGGAAAAAACCGTGGGGCACCGGTCAGGCGGTCCTCGCGTGCCGCGGCGTGCTGCACGAGCCGTTCGCCGTGATCAACGCCGACGACTATTATGGCCGCGAGGCATTCGTCAAGGTGCACGATTTCCTGACAAAGTATACGCCGGAGAAACCGGCGTCGTTCTGTATGGCAGGCTTTGTTCTGAAAAACACGCTCAGCGAGAACGGCGGAGTGACGCGCGGCATCTGCAAGGTCGACGCGGACAATATGCTGACTGACATTGTCGAGACGTCCAACATCGTCAAGACGCCCGGAGGCGCAGCCGTCGAGGAAAACGGCGTGCAGACGCCGGTCGACGCGGACTCGTATGTCTCGATGAACATGTGGGGGCTCACGCCCGAGTTCATCGACGTGCTTCGCACCGGGTTTGAGGAGTTCTTCGCGGCGGGCGGAGACCTGACGAAGAAGGAGTACCTGCTTCCGATCTACATCGGCGAGCTCCTGCACCGCGGCGCCGTCACCGTGCAGGTGCTGGAGACGCGCGACAGCTGGTTCGGCGTCACGTACCGGGAGGACAAGCCCGTCGTTGTGGAATCGTTCCGCAAGCTGATCGAAGCGGGCGTCTATCGCAAGAACGTATTCGAGGACTTGCTGTAAAAAGCGCGGCGGGCCGTCACGCGGCTCGCCGCTTATCGTTTATCAGAATGGGTGAAGTATGAAGATCATCGACCTTTTTTCTCAAAAAAACTGTGTGTTCTCCATCGAAGTGTTCCCGCCGAAGCAAGCGGTGGCGTTTGAGCC
>CALXIU010000046.1 GCA_944388415.1 uncultured Ruthenibacterium sp.
CGAGCGTCAGCAGATGGTGCGCCTCGCTGTCGCGGTCGGGATCGAACAGCATGAAGCTGCACGAGCGCGGGTCGCCGCCCGCGAGGACGGTGGTGATGCGGTCGTCCTCGCGCCGTGCCTCGACGACGGTGTCCAGCTCGGCCTGTGTGACGGTGATGCCGTGGTCGGTCTCAAACGTCAGCGGCGCGGCGGCCTCGTCGTCCGCCAGAAGCGTCGTGCCGCGCGGCACGAACACGGGCCGGTCGGCCCCGGCGACGGGCGTGAAGCGGACGTAGCTCTGCGCCGGGCGCGCGGGGCGCGGGCACAGGCGGTCGAACAGGTTCAGATAGTGGATACGGTGCATCCGCCCCACTTCTGAAAAGCGCTTCCCGCTGTCGGCGAGCATGTCCTCCAGAAGCAGCGCCATCACGCTGCCCGCGTCCGGATCGTCGGGGGAAAACCGCCACTCCGGGACGTACGACTGCGCGAGCGCTGTCATTTTGTCACGCAGCGCGCGCCTCTTCTCGTCTTGCATTGACCAGTCCCTCCTTGCGGTTTACAGTTCTTCGCCAACGCCCTCGTACAGGAAATAGGGGAACACGAGGTTGTTGGGGTTGTTGGTGGAGCGCACCGTGTAGGAAATGGTGAACACCACCTTGCCGAGGTTGATCTCGGTGCAGTCCGCCTCGACCGCGACGTCGATGATGCGCGGCTCCCAGCGCGTGAGCGCGCGGACGATCTCGCTGCGCGCCATCGTCAGCGCCGTGGAGTCCGGAAGCTCGAACACGAAGTCGTGCAGGTCGCAGCCAAAATCCGGCATCATCGCGCGCTCGCCGCGCCGCGTGGTCAGGATGATGAGCACCGACTGCCGGATGTTCTCCTCTTCGCTGCTCATCGCGATGCGTCCTGTCGCGCCGTCCGTCTTGGGCGGGAAATTCCATCCCGTGCCCAGAAAATCACGTGTGCCTGCCATGCTCTGGCTCCTTTCTCCGGCGCGATGCGTGCCGTCATACTCTGTCTCAGTTGATCTTCACCACGCCGCCGGACAGCTGCGCCATCGCGCCGCCCTTGACCTCGACGGTCTGCTTGCCCTCGGCCTTGAGCATCCCGCCCGACAGCTCGAGCGACTGGTTGGCCGTCACCGCGGCCTGACGCGTCGCCTTCACGGTGAGCACGTCGCACTGGATGCTGACCTCGCCGGCGCTGCCGTCGAGCGTGACGGTGCACTTGCCCGTCTTGAGCGTGATCTTCTTGTCGGTGGCGATCTCGACCGCGCCGTTTTTCGCGTCGAGGAAGATCTTGTTCTTTCCGTCCTTGTCCTGCACGGCGGCGGTCTGCTTCTCGTCGTCGATCGCGGCGGTCATGCCGCCGGGCGTCGTGAACGTGCAGGCCGCCTTGTTCTCCTCGTCCGAGAGGATCAGCTCGTGGCCTCCCTTGGTGCGGAACGTCTTTTTGAAATTTTTCGCTTCAAAGCTCGTGCCGGGATACTTCGCGCCGGCCGGATACAGAACGCCCATCACGAACGGGCGCTTCATCTGCGGGCTGAGGAAGCCCACGAGCACGACGTCGTTCACCTCGGGCATCACATACGCGCCGTAGTCCTTGCCGGCGTACGAGCGCAGCACGGGCATCCACTCGCAGATGTTGCTGCCCTTCTTCCAGGACAAAAACTCCACCTTGACCATGCCGGCGTGCTCCTTGTCGCTGTTGTCGGCGACGACGCCCTGCACAAAGATCTGCGGCTGGTGCAGCGCGGGGTCGTTTCCGAACTCGCCGTTCTGATCCAAAAGCTGGGTGATCTCACTCATAAGCTGTCCGTCCTCGCTTCAAACGTGGTGGTGAACCCCGACTCGCTCAAGACGTGGCGCACCTGTACGATGTAGAATTTCCCGGTGATCTGCGGCGACAGGCCCTTGATGCTGATCCAGCGGCCGGGGACGATCTCCGGCAGGCCGATGCACGTGCAGTTCAGCACGCCGAACTGGTTTTCGATGCCGCGCATCAGCACCTTGGCGCGGTCGGTCGCGTCCTTGGCGCTCGCCGTGCGCGGGTCGAAGTACGTGCGCTCGGTGCCCGAGAGCATCTTCGACGCGCCCGAGCCCGTGCCGTACTTTCCGGAGGCGCTGGCCGAGCCGGACACCGCCTTGTCGCTCTGCGGGTCGACGCCGACGACCGTCACCTTCTTGACGAGCGGCGCGCCGCGCAGGCTGAGCGAGGCCGACAGGATGCCGTGCCGCGGCTCGAGCGTCATGAGGGGCGTCGCCGCGAGGGACGGCTGGCGGAAATACGCCTTGCCCGCGAGGATGAAAAACTCGCAGCCCATGTACTGCGCCTGCCGCACGAGGAAGTCGTAATCGCTGTCCATGTTGATGGGCAGCGGCTCGCGCTCGGTCTCCGTCAGGCTGACGGTCTTGCCGTCGAGATAACTGCTGACGGGCGCCGCGCCCAGCAGCGCGTTGACGAGCGGGGCGATCTTCTTCTCGGCGCGGATCTCGAGGCGCTGCATCTTCATCAGAAGGCATTTCGCGTCCATGCACTCGACGTGGATGGTCGGCTCGTCGTCCTCGGGGAAATCGTACGTCACGTCGGTGATGAGGCCGACGAACACCGTCTCCGTCCTGATGTAGCCGAGCTTCAATTCCACCTTCGCGCCGAGCTGGAGCACCTTCGCCGCGCCGGCCGTGTCGAACTCCGTCTGGTCGGGGCGGTACTCGCCGATGACGTCGAACGAGACGCCGGACGATTCATACCCCGCCGACAGGTCGGCTGTGATGCTTGCAAAGTTCGTCTTGAGCTTTGCGGTCAGGTCGGTGCCGTCGACGATGACGTGCGCGGTCGGCGCACGGAAGCCCTGATATTTCAGATCCAGCACCGTATAGCTGGTGATCGCGGTCATCAGATCCACAGCGCGCCTCTCCTTTCCGCGGCAAAACGCCGCGATGATTCGTCAGAAATTTCGCTTGCTCAGCGGATGGACGGCACCTTCAGCGTCACCGCGCCCTCGAGCTTGCGGGGGTTCAGGATGTCGTTCGCCTCGGCGATGACCTTCCACTGGCCGGGGTCGCTGTACTCCTGCCCGGCGATCATCCACAGCTGGTCGCCCTGCGTGAGCGTGCGCTCCTTCGTGCGGTCGGGCGATTCGAACGGCAGCTGCTCGGCCAGGTTCATGGCCTCGCGCTCCTCGCCGACGATGCGCAGGTCCGCTTTCGCGCGCACCGGCGTGCCGTCGGGGTTGAACATCGTGTAGTGCACGTTCAGGCTCTCCAGACGCCCCTCGAACTCGAGCGGGCCCCAGAAGAACACGACGACGGGCGGCTGGTGCGTCTCGCGGTTGAACTTCAAAAGGCGCATCATCTCGGCGCACGTGTCGGCGCGGCCGTCGGCGCTGCCGCGCCACAGCTGATCCTTCGCCATCTGCTTGAGCGCGGGCTTCAGCGCGGACGTGCCGCCGCTCTTGATCTGCTTGGCGGTGCCGATGAGGCTGAAATCGTGCAGGTCGGTGATCGTGTCGAAGTACAGCGACACCGACAGCACCGCCAGGTCGCCGGAGACGGCGTACTGCTTCTCCGGGTTCGCGTCCTGGCCGATCGGGCGGCGCACCGCCGGGCGGACGCTGCGCGAGATCGAATACTCCGACGGGTTGAACTGGACCGTCAGCGCCTCGCCGCGGGCCGAGCGGATGTCGTTCGGGTTTGTGATGACTTGCAGCTTCGCCTTTTCCAGTTTCGCGGGCAGGACCGCGCCCTTCACTTTGTCCTTCAGCGTATTCGCCTTGCTTTTGATGGACTGCATCAAAGCCATGCGTCACATCCCCCTTCTTGCTTTTTCACTGCGCAGCCGCGCCTCGATCTGCCGGTAGACCTTGTCGGCGATGCGCTCCACCTCGGCGGGCGTCACCGGCGCGGGATGCTGCGGGGCCGCCGCGCGCTGCGCGGTGGCGTTCACCGCCATCTGGATCTCGGCGGGCGGCGTCTCCTGTTTGACGACCCGCGTGCGGCGGATCGTCCGGATGCCGTCTTCCTCTTCGGCCTCGCCGCCGGACGCGGCGGAGCCGGACGGCACGGCGGCGCGGCGCAGTTCCATCGCGGCCGGGCCGTCGAAGGACGCCGGGGCGCGCTGTGCGTCCGCGCGCGGAACCGCCGGTGTGCGGCCGGGCAGGGACGCCTGCGCGGCGCCCGGCTGCATCCGCGCGGATGTCATCGCGGCGCGCGGGTGCGGCGTGTATTTTTCGCTCACGCTCTGGGCGAAGTCCGCCGCCTGTGCGGCGGGCGCGGGCCGCGCGGGCTGCGCGCTGTGCGCCGCCTGCGCCGCCGGATGGACGAGCGCCGCGGGCCGTGCGGGCTGCGCCTGCGTGTGCGGTGTCTGCCGGTTTGGCGCGCTCTGCGCCGGGTGCGCCGTCTGCGCGGGCTGCGCCGCCGTCTGCGCGGGCTGCGCCGGGTGCGCCGTCTGCGCGGGCTGCGCCGGGTGCGCCGTCTGCGCGAGCTGCGCCGCCTGTGCGCTCTGCGCCGGACGGACCGTCTGCATGGACTGTGCCGCCGACGTGCTCTGCATCGGATGGGCCGTCTGCATGGGCTGCGCCGTCCGAGGCTGCGCGGCGGGCTGTGCCGGCTGCGGCGTCCGCGCGGTGCCGGCCGTCTGTGCGGACGGCTGCGCGCTCTGCGCCGTTTCCTCGCGGCGGAGCACGCGGTCGGCGGACGCGAGGCGTCCCGGCTGCGGCATCCACGCCGGAGCGGGCTGCGCTTCGGCGTCCGCAGGCGTGTCAACGTGGCCGAGAGGCGCGCGGCGGGCCTGCTGCGCCGCCGTGCCGGTCTCCGCGCGCGGGGCGCGGGGCGCGCCGGGCTGCGGCGCGCCGGATGCCGGGGCGGCGGGCTGGGCCGTGTGCGGCTGTAGCATCTGCGCGGGCCGTGCCTG
>CALXIU010000047.1 GCA_944388415.1 uncultured Ruthenibacterium sp.
ACTGAATGAAGAAGGTGCACGGCGCTCTGTTTGACAGAGCGCTGCGACGGTGAGGTGGAATTTGAGATGACGATTTACGACATTGCAAAAATGGCGGGCGTTTCGGCGAGCTCGGTGTCCCGCGTCATCAACGGAAAGCCGGGCGTGAAACGTGAAACGCGCGAAAAAATCGAAATGCTTCTGAAGAAATACCATTATGCGCCGGATGAAAACGCGCGGAGTCTCGTGACGCAGACGAGCAGGACGATCGGGATCCTGACGGACGATATCACCGCGACGCGGCAGAACGAAGGCACGACGCGCATTGAGTATGAGCTGCTGCGGAATGGATATTTCTGCTTTGTGAAATACATTGGCGACGGGGAAGACGCTATTGAACAGGGAGCGTCCGATTTGGCCAAACGCCGGGTCGAAGGCGCGCTCTTCCTGGGCGTCTCCTTCCGGAAAAAGGAAGAAGTGACACGGGCGGTCCGGCGTTATCTTCGCAATGTTCCCGTCGTATTAGTCCATCAAACAGAACGCAGCGAGCTTGATAATGTATATTGCGTCGGTGCAGATGAGAAAAAAGGATTTATTCGCTGCGTGGAGTACATGGCCGCAAAGGGACGGAAAAACTTGGCGCTGTTGCTGGACGAGAACCGGCAGAGCGCTTCCATCATTAAGGACGGCTTTGAGACAGGGGTGCGCCAGATCCCGCATGTGCGTGGATGGATCTACTCGGGGACCCCGGCGTCAACGGACGGCGGAGCACGCGCGGCAAGCCGTGTCTTGAATGAACATCCGGACATTGACGGTCTGATCTGTGCGCAGGACCTGATCGCAATCGGCGCGATGAATGAGCTTCAAGACCGCGGGATCCGTGTGCCGGACGATATTTCTGTCATGGGCGAGGACAATTCCGCATTTTGTGAGGTTTGCCGTCCGAAATTGACCTCCATGGATACGATGCTGTCCATGTCCACGCTGATGAGCGCCCGGATGTTGCTCGATCTTCTTGCAGGGCGGGAACAGAGCCACAAGATCACGCTGGAAATGGAGATCGTTGAGCGCGCCACGACCTGATCCGAGTGCGTTAATGAAAAAGCTGCCGTTGTTGCGGCAGCTTTTTTTGTCTGGAAATAATTGCAATCGATTGAATAAAATACCAGCAGATTGAATGCGCATCGACAGTCAAATAATACAGAATATACTGTTAAAATGCTGATATAATGACGAATTTGTCAATAAATACTTGTAATTGCGCGAACAATCTGTTACCATAGTGCCAACAAAAGCTGCAATCGATTGCTAAAATCGGGCGGCTAGCTTCTAAAGAAGGAGACGAAATATATGTCCAGTCCCAAGACACTGAAGCAGGTGATGAGCGAGCAGGGAAAATGCTTTCTCGTCCCCTGTGTGTACGACTGCGCATCTGCACGCGCCGTGGAGATGTGCCGTTTTCCGGCGATGCTGCTCAGCGGCGGCGAGGTGTCGATCAGCCGCAACGGCGTGATCGACTACGGCTTTACCAATCTGAATGATCTTGAAGAAGTCGTCAGCCGTGTCGCGCAGACTTCCTCCATTCCGCTGATCGCGGATATTGAGGACGGTTTCGGGGGGCCGCTCAGCGTGTACCGTGCGGCGCGCCGTTTGTCTATGGCGGGTGCGGCGGCGATCCAGCTGGAGGACTCCGCGGATATGGAGGAGTCCACCAGTATCCTCCCGCGCGAGAAGTACATGGCAAAGGTGCGCGCGGCGCTCGAGGCGCTGGAGGGCTCGGAGTGCCTGCTCATCGCACGCAGCAATGCGGATCCGTTTGATCCGGCGCAGATGAAAGAGGGCTGCGAGCGCCTGCAGGAGGCCATTGACCTCGGCGCTTCGATGGGACGTACGGTGTTGGCCATGATGGTGCTTGTCGGTTCGCTCGAACAGGCGGAGCAGATGGCGAAGATCGTCACCGGGCCCAAGGTGTATGCGGATGTGCGCGCCGAAAAAGGACCCGACGGTCATTATCATCCCAGTGTCACGATGGATCAGCTGACTCCGCTCGGCTTCGTTATGTGCAGCAGTCATTACACGATGAAGGCGGCCATGGAGGGGATGCTGGAGCATGGGTTGAAAAACTACGAGGCGCAGAGCGTTGCCTACACGTTTGAAACAGCCCCGGCCACGGGTGTGGAGAGTTTCTCCGCCTCCGGACTGTTTGACCCGCAGGCCTATCTCGCGCTGGAAAACAGCTTCACACATGGAAACAAGGAGTACACGATCGTCGGCCACGCGGTCGAGGAGTATCCCGCCGACAAGTTCCGCGTAGTGCCGATCAAGGACAGGCTGTGACCGGACGGTCAGGCCGGACACGGAGACATAAAGATGAGAAGGATCATTGACGCGCATGTGCACATCACGCCCGCCACTGCGCTGGGGATGCGCAACGAACGCTTCGATACGGAGAACCGGCCCTACGGATACCTGAAAATGGGCGACGGTGGGTTTCAAACGATGCCCTGCTACATCCACGACAGCCAGTTCACCGATGATACGCTGGTGCACATGATGGATGTATACGGCGTGGAGAGGGCGGTCATTCTGCAATCGCTGATGGCGCCGCAAAACGCGGCAGTAGCGGCTGCTGTGATGAAGTACCCCGACCGCCTCAGCGGCGCGATGGTACTGGAACCTGTGCCGGGTTGGCGCGAGGAGTTGGACCACTGGCAGAAATGCGGTTTGAACGCGATCAAGTTCGAGATGCGCGCTTATACGAATCCCGCCTGCTATCCCGATGCGCGTTACGATGATGCGGAAATGACGGCCATTTTTGACGAGGCGGAACGACGTCGGATGACGGTGACCATCGATCCCGCGCCCGCTGATTTCCCTGTGTACCAGCCGGAGGCGTTTGAGCACGCGGTGCGCAGCCATCCCGACCTGCACTTTGTGCTGTGTCATTTGGGATATCCGCATCCGCTGGACGTTCCCGGCAGCGCGCAGCGATGGGAGAACATGATCCGTGCGGCTTGCCAGCCGAACTGTTGGATCGACGTTTCGGCATTGCCGGATCTGTTCGACGCGGAGGGCTGGCCGTACCCGACGGCACTTTCTTTGTTGCGAAAGGTGCTGGCGCTGTGCGGACCTCGCCGGCTGATTTGGGGCAGCGATATCCCGGGGACGCTCAACCGCGCGACATACCCGCAGATGATCGACATGTTTGTCAAGCGGGCCGGATTGAGCGACGCGGAACTGGACGCGCTGTTGTATGAGAACGCCTGTGAAGCCTATTACTTGTAACGGAAAAAATTCCGGCTGTGCCGGGATTCGATCGCAAATTCACATTTGAATGGAGGTACCCACATGAAAAAGTTACTCGCAACATTTCTTGCCGGCGCTCTGCTGCTTGGCATGACGGCTTGCGGAGGTCAGACCGCCAACTCCGGAGGAACGTCTTCCTCAGCGCCCGTATCCGCGTCTCAGACTGCGTCTGAACCGGCGTCCGACGGCGACACCATCAAGATCGGCGTGCTGACTTATATGTCCAGCGCGCGTGCGGCGACGATGGCTTTCTTCCAGATCGGCTGGGAGGTCGGCATTCAGGAGATCAACGAAGCCGGCGGCATTGACGGCAAGCAGGTCGAGGTCCTGCTGTACGACCCGCAGAACGATGCCGCGCAGGTCTCCCAGCGCCTGACGGATGCCAAGAACGACGGCTGCGTGGCCGTTCTGTTCGCTGTCGGCGACGATCTCGCCCCCACGGCGGCTGAATGGGCCGAGGAGAATAAATTCCCCGTCGTGTTCCAGAGCAACACGTCCACGGAGATGACCATCAAGCATTTCTCGAAATATTGCTATAATGTCGGCCCGAACTCGTGGGCGTTTGCCAAAGTGCTCGCCGACGCGGCCGTCGGCAATGAGGGTAAGACCAATTTCGTGTTCTGCGGAACGGACGGTGCGGCTACGATCGATGCGGAGAACCTGCTGATCCTGGAGGGCCAGAAGATCAATCCCGATTTTGAGTGCCTTGCCAGCTATCGCGTCTCGTCCGACGACAGCCAGTTCTCCAACATCATCAGCACCATCGCCTCCACGGCGCCCGACATGGTCCTCCAGCAGGGCGGCGGCCCGACCTTCGTGGCCTTTGCTCAGCAGGGCCTGATGTTCGGCCTGTTTGACGTCACCGATGTCTACAACGACTTTGTCGTCGATACGTCCACCAACTCCTCGCTCGCCGAGACGGGCCAGTTCCCCTATGGCCACACCAAGGGCCTCTTCTTCGTCAACTTCTGGGATGAAAGCCTTATGGACGAGACGATCAAGTATTTCTGCGACAGTTATATGGCCAACGAGCTGTGCCAGTCCAACGGCTATGTCGCCCCTGCCGACGCCGGTCTGCACTGCTATCGCGGCATCAAGGCCATCGGCCTCGGCCTGCAGGCGTGCGTCGACGCCGGCTCGGACTACACCGACCCGGAGGTCCTCACGAATGCGATCGCGGGCATCAGCTGGACCGATTCGACGGGTGAACACCACTTCCGTGAGCTGGACAATCAGCTGACGTTCGACTACTATTACGGAGTTTCCACGCAGGAGGGCAGCGAGAACTACGGCGGCAGCCCTGTTGCTACGGATATCGTAACGTACACCTCCGATGAGGTGCTCCCGACGCAGGAGGAAATGGAAGCCTACGCGCAGACGCTCGGCGTGACGGACCGCTTCTGATTTTTCCTGAAACAGGAACGCTTCACTTAGCCCAAATCATCCCAGCCGCGCCGCGGTCTTCTGTCTCACAGAGCCGCGGCGCGTGCTGAAAGGGGAGAACGCATTATGACGGTATCACAATTTGCACTGGCACTGGTAGTTGGCCTTGCCAGCGGGATGATCTCATATTTGACTGCATCGGGAATGAGCCTGATCATCAGCGGCATGGGGACCATCAATTTCGGGCAGGGTGCATTTTACATTTTCGGCGCGCTTCTGTGCTATTATACGGTGAAAGCGGAACTGCCGTTCGCTGTTGCCCTGCTGGTAGGTTTCGCTGTGCCGGCGCTGCTGGGCATTGTGGTGGAGTTCCTGCTTCGCCCGGTGTTCGGGCTTGATATGACGTACAGTATGCTCATCACGATGGGCGTCAGCTATATGCTGTGCGATGGTATGTCTCTCATGTGGGGCAATACCGTGCGCGCGACCCCCGTGCCCCCGATGCTCAACGGCGCGGTGCGTATCGCCAGCATGAACATTGCCTTTCCGGCCTATTATCTCTTCATTATTATTTTCTCTGCGGCCATCGCCGTCGCATTCAAACTGATGTTCACCCGCACGAAGCTGGGGATCTATTTCCGCGCGATCATCAGCGACCGCCACATGGTCGAGTGCCTCGGCATCAATGTGCAGTTGCTGTTCAGCGTCATGTTCATGATCGGCCTTGGCCTTGGCGGTATTGCGGGCGCGCTCAACGCGCCCATCTCAGGCCTGACGCCGCAGCAGGGCCTGACTATTTTCAATCAGGTGTTCCCGGTCCTTCTGGTGGGCGGCCTCGACAACATGGATGGCGCGCTGCCCGCAGCGCTCGTGCTGGGCGTTGCGTCTGCTCTGGCCGCTATTTTTATCCCGACATATTACAACCTCGTCCCGAACGTTGTGATGGTCATCGTCATGTTCTTCAGGCCGAACGGCTTGTTCAGCAAAAAGGGGGCGTGACGCATGGAAAAAGAAGTGAAACGGGATCTTGTCATCGGGCTGCTGATCGTTGTGGTCTATGGGATCGCGGGCACGTGCTTCGGCGCGTCCGTGTCCAACACGATGTCCTATGTGCTGATCATGACACTGTTCGGTCTGAGCTTTAATCTTCAATTCGGATATGCCGGCATGGCAAGTCTCGGCCACGCCATGTATTTCGGTACCGGCGGCTATGTCCTTGTGGCGCTGTGCATGAAGGCGCAAATGAATGTCTGGCTGGCCTGCCTTGTAACGCTGGCGTTCTGCCTGATCCTGTACACTCTGTGCGGGATCATCTGCCTCAAGAACAACATGATGACCTTCACGTTTTTGAGCATGGGCATTTCGCTCAGCGTCTCGGTCGCGGTGAACAAATGGGCTTTCATGGGCGGCACGGTCGGCCTGAACTGTAAGGTAGCGCCCACCTGGATGGACGATTACCGCGTGCTGTATCTGTTCATCCTCGCTGTCACGACGCTGTGTGCCGCAGCGCTGTATCTGCTTGCGAAAAGTCCCTTTGTCGCGATGCTCAAGGGCGGCCGTGAAAACGAAGAGCGTCTGATCTTCCTCGGCGTCAACACGAACCGTCTGCATGTGGTGGCGTTCACCATCAGCGGCATGTTTGCCGCGGTGGCGGGTATGCTGTTCGCATTTCGAAACGGCGGCGCCTACACGGCTTCGCTGGATTCGGCGCTGTCCTTCGAGGCGATCATCATGTGCGTCGTCGGCGGAATGAGCAGCTTCTTCGGGCCGGTGCTTGGAGGTCTGATCGTAGCGCTCGTGTACAATTTCCTTCCTACCGTCACCGAGTACTATCAGGGAATTCTCGGCATTTTTGTTCTGCTTGTGGTGTACTTTATGCGTGAAGGTCTGCTGTCACCCGCGAATCCGTTGCTTGCACGGGGCAGGAAACGGGCCAGACAGCGTGAAAACGGGCGATGAGGTGTGAGCATGGAACACAGAAATGGAATCTTGAAAACGGAGCATCTGGTGAAGTGCTTTGGCGCGCTGCGCGCGACAAACGACGTCAGTCTGGAAATTCTGGAAGGCGAGGTCCACGCCATCATCGGTCCGAACGGAGCGGGAAAATCCACTTTGATGGATGAGATCGTAAACAGGACGCATCCCGACGAGGGCCGCGTATTCTTTGAAGGGCGGGATATCACAGACAAACCCCCGTTTGAGATCGCCAATATGGGTCTTTGCAAATGCTTCCAGATCAGCAAGCTGTTCGCGCAGCTGACGTGCTTTGAAAACATCCAGATCGCCCTCATCAAAAAGCACAAGCGGGTCTATGACTTTTTGCCCCGCAGGCGCGATTATCTGAAGGATGAGGTCCTCGCGGTGCTCGAGAGTGTCGGCATGGCGGACAAAGCGGGGGAGACAGCGGCGCTGCTGTCATACGGTGACCAGCGGCGTCTTGAGATCGCGATCACGCTTGCGCTCGAACCGAAGGTGCTGATGCTGGACGAGCCGACGGCCGGTGTCGCCCGCGCCGAGGGATACGAGATCATGAAAATGATCCGGGCGCTCGCCGCGAACCGGCACATCACGGTGATTTTCATCGAGCACGACATGGAGATCGTGTTCAACTATTCCGACCGGATCTCCGTGTTGGATCACGGCACTCTGATCGCCACGGATTCTCCGGAGAACATCCGCGGCAATGAGTTCGTGCAGCAGGCATATTTTGGCGGAGGAGGAAAGTGATCATGGCACAGACCATTCTGGAACTCAGGAATGTCAATTCATTCTACGGAGAGAGCCAGATCCTGTTTGACCTCAATCTGCAGGTCCCCGAGGCGGGATCCGTGTGCATCCTCGGACGAAACGGCGTTGGAAAGTCGACGACGATGAAATCCATCATGGGTCTTCTCAACCCAAAGAACCGCAGCCGCGTCACAGGCAGCATCCAATACAAAGGCAAGGAGCTTGTGGGCGCCCCGAGCTATCAGGTAGCGAGAACGGGGATCGCTTATGTTCCGCAGGGACGCCATATCTTCCCGACGCTGACGACGAAGGAAAACCTTCTCATCGCGGAGCGCCGCGGCGAGGGCGGCCAGCAGGAGTGGACGATCGAGAGAATTTACGATTTGTTCCCGAGCCTGAAGGCACGCGAGAATTTCAAAGGCGGGCGCCTGTCCGGCGGTGAGCAGCAGATGCTCACGGTCGCCCGTGGACTGATGCAGAATCCCCGCGTTCTGTTGCTGGACGAGATCACGGAGGGACTCGCTCCCATCGTCGTGGATGAACTGGGCGAGATCATCAACCGTCTGAGAGAGAACAATGTCACCATCCTGCTCGCGGAACAGAACGTGAACTTTGCGCTCGCCGTCAGCAGCCAATGCTATATCATGGAAAAAGGCAGCATCGTGTATCACGGCTCGACGAAGGATACGCCCAAAGAGGTGTTTGCGCAGTATCTCGGTCTGTGATGCATCCGGGCTGCGGAAAGGGAGAGCTGTCATGTCAGCAAAAACGACCATCCGGCAAATGCTGGAGCGCGGCGAATTTATTTGGGCGCCGTGTATTTATGACTGTATGTCCGCGCGCATTGCGGAACTGTGCGGCTATAACGCCGTGCTCATCAGCAGCTGCGAGTTGGAATATTCGATGAACGGGATCCCGGCGGGAATGTACAACTGGGAGGAATACATCTGGGCGACAGAGCGCATCTGCAATTCCACGACGCTCCCCGTGATCGTCGACGGGGAAAACGGCGGCGGAACGCCCATGCAAGTCTACCGCAACTGTAAAAGGCTTGCGCGGGCCGGCGCGATGGCAATTTCCATTGAGGACACGCTGTCGGGCAGTGTCGCGCAGGGATACGGCTATATGCACGGGCGCGGATACATGGACCGGGAGCTGTGGGCGGCCAACGTCCGCGCCGCGGTCGACGCCGTCAAGGGGACGGATTGCATGATCATTGCCCGGACGGACTGTAAGGGCGGCGGCGCTCCGCAGACAGGTTCGATCGGCCGCATGGGCGGCATGGGCCTCGAGGAGGCGATCCGGCGCGCGCAGATGGGCGTCGAAGCCGGCGCGGAGATCACGATGATCCAGAACATCTGCCACGCGGACTGCGAAGCGGAGTGCCGCGAGATCGCCGCGCGCGTGCCGGGATACCGTTTTTATCCCGACCTGCATGCCACAGACGGAAAGCCTGATTGCACGATGGAACAAATTCAGGAGTGGGGCTTCCACCTCGTCAGCAATCACGTCGCAATGAAGGGCGCGATGAAGGGAATGCTCGAGTACATGCGCGCAAACTTTGCAAACCGGAATACAGTCTACTCGGAAAACGACGAATTCGACGAGAAGATCGGTCATGAGTTCCACCCCTTCCTGTTCGAGGACTATGTGGAACTGGACAAAAAATATACCGCCTACGAAAACGAGCTTCGTGCCCGCAAAGGCTGATGCATCGCCCTGCAAGACGGGACAAAAAACATGCAGAAGCAAAGAGCCGGCGGACAGTTTCAAAACTGTCCGCCGGCTCTTTGGCGTCGCGATCGGTCCGTTCAAACGGAGGCCGCGGCTTCCGTCTGCCGCAGATCGCTCCAATACCGCTCCGTCAGCGCCTCCTGATACCCGGCGCGTTTTTGCCGCGCGAGTTCTGCGGCGACGGGGCGCAGGGCGGGGCAGCGGATGTTTTCGAGCTGCCGCAAACGCGCCGCCCCCTCGACGGCCGTCTCCGACCGCGCGGCGAAGTAGTCCTCCGGCTCCATGTGCCACGGCCGGACAAGATCGCCGTACTCCTGCCACAGGCGGTCGGCGATGCCGAGCCCTTCCGGGTCGAAGTCCCCGGCGTACCACAGCTCGCAGCCGCTCTCCGCGAGCAGGTCGAGCAGCCGCCACGCCGCCCCGCGCAGCTGCCCGGCGGTGCACAGTATCGGCCGCGCGATGCCGGGACGGCGGCACAGCGACGAAAAAACCATCTGGTTTTCGAGAATGTATGCCCGCCCCGTGGGGCTCTCCGCGCGCAGCCCGTCCAGCTGCGAGGCGGTCAGCAGGCAGAACGCGCTGTCGCGCCGCATGGCCTCAAGAGCCGGGTGAACGCTGCCGTCTGCGCGCAGAAAGCGCAGCCCGCGCTGCGCCACCGGGGCGGAGAGATCGTCCGTCATCAGGCCGCAGCGGCGCAGCAGCGCCTGCCGCGCGCGTCCCTGTGAGGGACACTCTGTTTTCTCCCGGTGCGCCAGCGCGTGCAGCAGCAGACGCCCGGCCGGACTGTCCGCGTCCAGCGCGTGCGGGTCGGTCGAGACGGCATAGCTGCACAGCGCCAGTTCCTCGGGCCGCGCGTGTTGTTCCAGCCTGTCCAGCGCGCAGCACACCCACCGCAGCCAGAGCGCGGCCTCGCCGTCTCTCCCGATGCGCGGCGCGAGCATCTGATACCCCGCACTCTTTTCCTCCGCGAGCGCGCGCAGCCAGTCCGACGCCGCCCGGCCGTGGCCACGCCGCAGTTCATCCTTGAAAAAGCGGCTCACCTCGTCCGCCCGGCCGGCCCGCCGGACGGCGCGCGGCACGAGCGGTTCGCCGTCCAGCCGCAGCCAGAAATCGCCCATGTCGCGCACGGCGAATTTGCTCGCCCGCAGCGCGGCCTCGAAGTCCGAGACGCGGTACCGAAGCTCCGGCGCTGTGAAGTGACGCCCCAGCAGCCGCTCCGCGGCGAGGCACTCCTCCACCGAGGCGTCGCGCAGCCGGACTGTGCCGTCCGCATAGCCGGACAGCGCCTTGTTCCGCAACTGCTCCAGCTGCCGCCGCCAGCCGGGCGCGTCCTGAAAATAGCGGCAAAGTGCTTCGTCTCTCATACGTCCTCCGGCCGGATCACACGGCCATCCCAGTGGTAGCGCATGACGGTGACCACGTCCGCGCCCTGCGGCCGCCAGAGCTCCGCGATGTTCAGCGCGCGCACCGACGGGTAGCAGCCCCACAGCGCCTGCGAGTTCATGATGTAGTCCATCTCCAGCTGGTGGACCAGCGAGAACATGCTCTCGATGTTCGTCTCGTCCACGCCCGCGAACGCCTCGTCCAGCGCCATCAGGCGCGGCGCGTCGTCCTCGGCCGCGGCGTACTGCGCCGACAGCGCCGCGAACAGCGGAATGTACATCGCCATCGCCTTTTCACCGCCGCTGAAGCTGTTGAACGCGGAGTTCGTCAGCTCCTTTTTGGGCTCGCCGGTGCGCTGGAAGAACAGCCGGAATTCAAACCAGTTGCGGAAATCGAGCGCCTCGCGCATCAGCTCTGAATACGTCGCGGGCGCGGCGTCGCTGCGCGAGCGCTCCCGGGCGCTCGCAATGCGCGCGCGGAAGTGCGCGGCGATCTTCTCCCGGTCGGCGTCGCCCATCAGCACCGGGTCCTTGCGCAGAAGCTCCACGAGCGCCGGGGTGTCGAGCTCGTCCGTCTGGTCGGCGGGCTTGCCCTTCAAGACGAGGCTGAACCGCATCCCCATCGACGACACAAGCCCTTCCATGACGGCGCTCATGCGCCTTGCCCAGTCCTGACTGTTGTTGATCCGGTGGCTCAGCTTGATGGTCACGGTCTGGTTGAGGATCGTCTCGAACAGCCGCCGCTCCTCGCCCGAGAGCAGCTGCCCGTCGGCCTCGATCTGGCTCTCGATGCGCTGGATGAACGCCAGCAGGTCAAGCTTCCGCCCGTCGGTGTACAGGCTGATGGCCGCGCGGTTGCGCAGCGCGCCCTCCTCGCTGTCAAACAGCGAGTCCAGCGTGATGCGGTACAAATTGAGCGCGTCCGCGCCGCGCAGGTTCTTTTCCAGCGACGCGCGCACGCTCTCGTGCGTCAGGTTGCGGTCGAGCTGGCGGACGCCGTTTTTCGCCTGTTCCGCCTGCTGCCAGAGCGGCGTCCCGTCGCGGCCCGGCTGGCCGGGGCCGTGCAGCAGCTCCTCCTCAAAGACCGCGCGCAGATGCTCCTCGCGCGCGACGGCGCGCTGCGCCTGACCGTTTTTCTCCTCCAGCCTGGGGCGCAGATGAGAAAGATCCGTCTCATGCCGCGTCACCGCGTTGCCGGCATCGTGAAAGTCCTTGCGCGCCGCCTCAAGCTCCGCGCGCAGCTGCCCGAGCCTCCGCGCGAGCTGCTGCGTCTCGGGCCTGTCCAGATACTCCTGCAACGCGTCGACGGCGCGCTGGATCTGCCGGCAGCGCGCCTGCCCGTCCCGGATGCGGTCGACGCATTCGAGCAGCGCGTCGTTCAAAACAGCCAGCGTCAGCCGGAGATTGTCCAGCCCCTCGCGCTTTTGTTCCAGCGCCGCGCTTCCCATGATGAGCGCATAGAACCGGTCGCGGTACGCCTCGAAGTCCTCCACGGCCTCCTGATAGGCGTCCGCCGTCTGTTCGTACGGCAATTCCCTCGCAAGCGAAAGGAATTTCGCGTGCAGCTCAGACACGAGCCTTTGCTGCTCGCGGACGCGCTGCTCGCGCTCGTCGAGCTCCTGCCCGCAGCGCGCGGTTTTCGCGCGCTGTGCGTCGGCAATTTGCAGCGCCGCCGCGACGTCCGCGGTCGTCGGGCGCTGGCGGTACTCCTCGTCGAGCCGCGCCAGAGCCTCCTGCGCCGTCTGCCG
>CALXIU010000048.1 GCA_944388415.1 uncultured Ruthenibacterium sp.
CGGAAAGTGTGTACGAGCCGCCGAACGCGTCGCTGTCCACGACGCCCTCGACGAGCTCGCCGATCTTCAAGAACGGGATCTTATCCTCGAGGAAGAGGCGCACGGCCTCCTCGTTCGCGCCGTTGGCGGCGCACGGCGCGAGGCCGCCCTTGCCGATGGCGCGCTTGCACGCCGCGAGGCAGCGGAACGTCTCCTCGTCAGCCACGTCGAAGCTGAGGCCGCGCAGCGCGGTGAAATCAAGTTCCGGCGCGGGGCCGGGGCAGCGCTCCGGCCACGTCAGCGCGTACTGGATGGGGATGCGCATGTCGGGCACGCCGAGCTGCGCGAGGATGGAATTGTCCGAGAACTGCACCATCGAGTGGATGATGCTCTCGCGCTGGACGACGACCTGGATCTTCTCCGCCGGGAGGCCGAACAGCCACGCGGCCTCGATCAGCTCGAGACCTTTGTTCATCAGCGAAGCGGAGTCGATCGTGATTTTCGCGCCCATGCTCCAGTTCGGATGGCGCAGCGCGTCGGCCTTCGTCACGTGCTCGAGTTCGGCGCGCTTCTTGCCGAAGAACGGGCCACCGGACGCGGTGAGCAAAATCTTGACGAGTGATTTCGCAGAGTGCGCGTCCTGCAAACACTGGAAGATGGCGGAGTGCTCGCTGTCGACGGGCAAAAGGTGCACGCTGTTTTTCCGCACGGCGTCCGTCACGAGGCTGCCGCCGGTGACGAGGCTCTCCTTGTTCGCGAGCGCGACGTCGCGGCCGCTCTCGAGCGCCGTCAGTGTCGCGGCGAGGCCGGCGATGCCGACGACGGCGTTCAAAACGACGTCCGCCTCCTCGGCGGCGAGGGCCGTGAGGCCCTCCTTTCCGGCGAGCACCTTCGGCGGACGCGGGAGGCCCGCCGCCTGCGAGCGGAACCGCTCCGCCGCGGCCTCGTCCACGACGCAGACCGTCTCGGGGCAAAATTCCGCCGTCTGTTTGAGCAGCAGCTCGACGCTCGCGTGCGCGGCGAGGCCGTGCACGCGATATCCTTGAGCGCGGATGACGTCGAGGCTCTGCGTGCCGATCGAGCCGGTCGAACCGAGCAGCGTGATGGTTTTCTCGTTCATGAGTACCTCTTTTCTCTTGAGGGCGCGTCAGGATATGCCGACGAGCGTCATCGTCAGAAGCGACACCATCGGCATGACGAGCAAGACGCTGTCGAAGCGGTCCAGAATGCCGCCGTGGCCCGGGAAGATCGTGCCGTAGTCCTTGATGCCGCGCTGGCGCTTGACGGCGCTGGCCGTCAGATCGCCCAAAATGCCGAGGACGCTGCCGACGGCGCCCGCGAGCGCGACGAGCAGGTAAAAGCGGACGTCGATGGCCGTGCTGTCGGGCGCGCCCCACACCGACAGATAGATGGCCGTGATGGCGAGCGCGAACACGACGCTGCCGAGCACGCCGCCCACGGCGCCCTCGACCGTCTTGTGCGGGCTGACGACGGGCGCGAGCTTGTGTTTGCCGAAGAAACGGCCCGCAAAGTAGGCGGACGAATCGCCTCCCCAGGCGATGCCGAGGCCCAGCACGATGAAGTACAGCGCGTCGCTCGAGCGCGGGAACGCGGCGCGCAGATACAGGATCGAATAAAAGCACGCGAGGATCATCGCGGAGAACAGCATGAAGCCGCCCACCGAGCAGAAGTCAAGCGTCTGTGAATTTGTCACGACGCACAGGCCGAGAAAGATGGCCGTCGCGTACAGGACGCCCCAGAACAGGACGGATTTTGTATCGGCGAAAAACACGGCCGCCGTCATGGGCACCACTCCGGCGAAGATCGCCGGTTTTTTCACGCCGATCGCGGCGTACGCCTCGTGCATACCGGTCAGGCTGATGAGCGCCAGCACGACGTTGAACACAGGCGTCTGGAAAAAGCTGAGCACGACGGCGAGCACGACGAGGCCGACGGCTGAGGTGATCAATCGAGTCTTCATAACCGGCCTTTCTCACAGCCCGCCGAAGCGGCGGCTGCGGGTGTTGAATTCCAGAATGGCGGCGTCGAGGTCGTCGCGCGTGAAGTCAGGCCACAGAACGTCCATCTCGACGAATTCCGCGTACGAGGCCTGCCAGAGCATAAAGTTCGAGAGGCGATGTTCGCCGGACGGGCGCAGGATGAAGTCGGGGTCCTTCTGCCCGGCGGTGTACATGTTCTGCGACATCATCTCGATGTCGATGTCCTCGGGGCGGATCTCCCCGGCGGCGACACGGGCGGCGCAGCGCTGCGCGGCCCGCACGATCTCCTGCCGGCCTCCGTAGTTGACGGCAACGTTCAGGATGGTGCCGGTGTTGTTTTTCGTCTTCTCCTCGATGTCGTTCATCTGTTCCTGGAAGCGCGGCGCGAGAGCCGTGCGGTCGCCGAGGAAGACGACGCGGTTGTTCTCCTTCTGATAGTCGTACGCCATAATAAGATATTCGCCGAAGAGCTTCATGATGCCATTGACCTCTTCCAGCGGGCGCGCCCAGTTCTCGGTGGAGAACGCGTAGAACGTCACGCTGGCGATCTCCAGCTCGTTGCAATAGCGGATGATGTCCTTGAACACCTCCGCGCCCTTTTTGTGGCCGGCCGTGCGCGGCAGCCCGCGCTTTTTGGCCCAGCGGCCGTTGCCGTCCATGATGATGCCGATGCTGAGCCCTTTCGCGAAGCCGGGCGTTTTCTCTGCCATGCCAAACCGCTCCTTTGTACAAAATGAATACCGCGCGCGTCCGCCGCACGCGGTATTGTTCCGGTCCGCTCCGGGCGGATCAGATCTCCATGATCTCCTTCGTCTTAGCCGCGCAGATCGCGTCGACCTCCTTGATATACTTGTCGGTGATCTTCTGCATGGACTGCTCGAGGTCCTTCTGGTCGTCCTCGGTCAGTTCGCCGCTCTTCTTCATGGACTTGAATTTGTCCATCGCGTCGCGGCGGATGTTGCGCACGGCGACCTTCGCTTCCTCGCCGAGCTTCATCGCATCCTTGACGAGCTGCTTGCGGCGCTCCTCTGTGGGCGACGGGAAGACGAGGCGCATCACACGGCCGTCATTCGTCGGGTTGATGCCGATGTCGGACGCGAGGATGGCCTTTTCGATGGCGCGCATCAGGGATGCGTCCCACGGAGAGATCGTCAGCACGCGCGCCTCGGCGACGCTGACAGCCGCGACCTGCTGGATGGGCGTGGGCGAGCCGTAGTAGTCGACCGTGATCTTGTCGAGCACGGCGGGATTGGCGCGGCCCGCGCGGATGGTGCCGTGCTCCTTTTTCAGATGGGTGAGCACGCCGTCCATCTTCTGTTCATAGCGCTTGGTTTCTTCGCTCATCTTACTCTCTCCTTACTCAGCTGATTCTTCCGTCACGAGCGTGCCGACGGCCTCTCCGGCGGCGGCGCGCGCGATGTTGTCGGGGTTGGTGATGTCGAACACCAGGATGGGCAGCTTGTTGTCGCGGCACATCGAGGCGGCCGTGGAGTCCATGACGCCGAGCTGATCCGTCAGCACCTTTGTGAAGCTGAGGCGGTCATACCGGACGGCGTCGGGGTATTTTTTCGGATCCTTGTCGTAGACGCCGTCGACCATCGTCGCCTTGAAGATGATGTCGGCGCCGATCTCCGCCGCGCGCAGCGCGGAAGCGGTGTCGGTGGAGAAGAACGGGTTGCCGGTGCCGCACGCGAAGATCACAACGCGGCCCTTTTCCATGTGGCGGGTGGCGCGGTTGCGGATGTACGGCTCCGCGACCTGCTGCATCGTCAGCGCTGTCTGGACGCGCACGGCGACGCCCATGTTCTCAAGGGCATCGGCGACAGCCAGCGCGTTCATCACCGTGGCCAGCATGCCGATCTGGTCGGCGCGCACGCGCTCCATGTCGCCGCTCGAGCGGCCGCGCCAGAAGTTGCCGCCGCCCACGACGATGCCGATCTGCACGCCCATCTCGTACGCCTTTTTGATGCCTCCGCAGATCTGCTGAATGGTGTCGACGTCCAGTCCGAATCCTCTGTCTCCGGACAGGGCCTCGCCGCTCAGTTTCAGCAGAATGCGCTTATATTTGACCTCCATAGGTACACCTCGCTGCTTGAATCTTTTTTCTCATTCTACAATAATCCCGCCGCAAAGTAAAGATTTGCGGCGGGAAATTTCAAACGTCATTCATTTTTCACGTTCTGCGGCCGGTTCGTTCACGCGAACTCGATGTTCACGAGCTGGCGCAGCAAATTATTGCGAAGCATCGGATCTCTCCGGTGGAGCTCCAGTTCCGGCTCCGCGGCCGGCAGCGTCAGCCGGAAACAGGAGGCTCCCCGCGCAAGACCGTCGGCCGTCAGCGCGCCGGACTGCAGCTTTGCGAACTGCGCGGCGAGATACAGCCCCAGACCGACGCGTCCGGCAGCCGGCGCCTCGCCGCGCCAGTATTTGTCAAATACTCTGGCCCGATCGGCCTCAGGCAGGCCCGGGCCGTTGTCTGTCACGCGAACATGCACGCGCTCGCCGTCTCCGCCCAGCTCCGCTTTGACGTTCCCCGTCGTTTCCGGCGCCGCATACAGCGCGTTGGACAGCAGCGCAAACAGGATGCGCTCGAACAGATAGGGATCGCACAGCGCGGTGTACGGCCCGCCGCCGCAGTTACACTCCAGCGCGACGCCGCGCGCCTCCGCGATGGGAACGAGCGCATCGACGATGCTTTCGAGCAGCGGCGCAAGGTCGCAGCAGACGGGATGCGCCGTCACGAGGCCCGCTTCCAACCGTTCCGCGTCCGTGATGTTTCTCGCCAGACGGAACGAGCGGTAGACGCTGCGCTCGGCGGCGTCAAGCGTCTGCTTGTATTCTGTCTCATACTTTTCCTCGTTCCGCCGCAGCTTTTCGCTGGTGAGCTGGATCGCGGTCAACGTCGTCGTCAGCGGTTCGCAGACCTCGTCAGCAAGCCGGGCCAGCGTCTGCTGCGGATACGCGCGGTTCATTTGGATATATTGGCGGCCAAGATACTCCGCCAGGCGCGTCCCGCACTCCTCGAGCTGGCCGCGCGCATCGCTGTCCAGGCTGGACTTGGCAAAAATGCTCAGAACTGCAACGGTTTTTCCGTCCTTCAGCACAGGAAAGGTCCATTCTTCCCGCGAGGCATCGTGTTTCATCGGCGCGTGCGCCGGGCGCGACGTCGCGAGCGTGATGCCTCCGGCCGTACACGGCGAACTGCACTGAGCAAACTGCGGATCCTGCCGCAGCAGATCCGCGCACGCCCCCGGCCACAGCCGGCCGACGCACGCGTTCAGCGCACGCTTCAGCTCGGCGGCGTCACGCGCGGCGATCGTCTGTTCCAAATACTGATGCAGCGCGTTTTGAATGTCCGTTCTCACAGTTTCTTCTCTCTCCGTTTCAAGGCAAATTATAGTGAGTTCGAATGTATTGTACCACACTGGAGAGAAAAACGCTATTGGTGGGATATCTTTCATCCGGACTGTCGCCGATCCCCAGGACCTCGCAATAAAACGGCGCGCGCAGCCGATGCGCGCGCCGGATGGCATTTCGAATGTCGTTCTCCACATATTTGCCCGCATCGTGACAGATGCCCGCGGTCTCTTCCTCAACAAGGATATACACGGACTTGCACCGCATCGCGCGGCCCTGATGTTTGAGCAAAATGGCAACGGCGCGCTCAGCGTATTCAAACCCGTCATCATGCACCCGCATCTGCATCTCGCGCAAGACGGAAGATGCGATCTGACGATAGGAGCCAATATCCGCTCTCGCTTTTGACACGCTTCTGATCTGATGCGCGAGATCGAACAGATTGACAGGCTTCACCATGCAATAATCGGCGCCGCTGCCGACGATCTCCCGGAACACGGCGTCGCATCCGTCGCTGACGAGAAAAATAAAGGCGGCGCTCTGCCCGCCGCGCGCTTCGCGCAGGCGGCTCAGCAGAGCAAGGCCGTTGATGAGAGGCAGCATACTGTCGACGATCACAACATCCGGCCTGCAGCTCGAGGCAAGCGCCAGCGCCTGCGCGCCGTCTCCGGTCACACCGACCGGCTGAATATCCTGCTGCATTGCGAGATAGCTTTCTATGTTATTGCGCAGGTCGACGTCCGCATCCACCAGCAGCACACGGATCCTGCGCTCAGCCTTTCCCCGCTTCAAATCGCCTCTCCCTCCCTGGCAGCGACATCGTCAAGGATCTCCAGAAGCTGTTCGGGCTCGACCGCGTTCTCGTACAGGAACAGCAGCATGTTGCGCGCCTGCGATTCCGTGCGGAAAATATTGCGCACCGTCTCCTCACAGCCGGCGCCCCGGCTCATCGAAGTGACCCGAATGCCGTATCCGCCCGGCTGTATCATCAGGGAATACGATAGCCGCTTCGCATGCTGCAAATGCGCAATGTCAGAAAAAGTACGAACATAGATCTCCCGTATCAACGTCATACGTCTATTCCCCGTTCCTCACCATATTGTCCCCAAATTCGACAGTTTTATTTTACATGCTGCACGCCGCTATCACAACCCACAAAAACCCAAAAATCGCAGATTCCGACACTTTTCGGTACTTTGACAGGATGATTTGGCCCAAAAACGCGGCGGACTTCCCCGTCGAAGAGGCGCCCGACACCCATGCCTGCCAGGCATGATAAAACATGAGATCAAAGCATTTGCTATTTCCCCGCGGCGGGATTACACTGAAAGCAGAAAAGGAGGACGGAAATATGGCAGTAAAACAGACAGCGGGCAGGGATGCCCTCGGCGCATTCGCGCCGGAGTTCGCCCGTCTCAACGACGACGTCTTATTCGGAGAAGTGTGGAGCCGGGAGGAAAAACTCTCTCTGCGCGACCGGTCGCTCGTCACCGTGGCGGCGCTGATGGCGCAGGGGCTTTTGGATCCTTCCTTCCAGTACCACTTAGCCACGGCCAAACGCAACGGCATCACGCGTGAGGAGATCGCAGAGGTCCTGACGCACGCGGCGTTCTATGCCGGATGGCCCAAAGCGTGGGCGGCGTTCCGCATGGCGAAGGACGTTTGGGCGGAGGAAAGCCCGGATGACGCGATGTCGCAGCACCGGAGCAGGATGCTGTTCCCCATCGGCGCGCCGAACGACGCGTTCGCGCAGTATTTCATCGGTCAAAGTTATCTCGCGCCGGTCTCGACGAGCCAGGTGGGCATCTACAACGTGACGTTTGAACCGGGATGCCGCAACAACTGGCACATTCACCGCGCGAAGAGCGGCGGCGGGCAGATCCTGATCTGTCTTGCGGGGCGCGGATATTATCAGGAAGAGGGCCAGCCCGTGCGCGAGCTGCATCCCGGCGACGTGGTCAACATCCCGGCGGACGTCAAGCACTGGCACGGAGCCGCCGCGGACAGCTGGTTCTCGCACCTCGCTGTCGAAGTGCCCGGCGAAGAGACCGCCAACGAATGGCGCGAACCCGTCACGGATGAGCAGTACGGGAAATTAAAATAAAAAACTGGGGCAGGGGCCGGTTCAAAACCGGCCCCTCAGCTTGTCGATAAACCCCTCGCAGAAAAAGCGGACAATAAAAATGGCGTCGGGATTCCCGGGCATGTACCGGGAATCCCGACACCTTGACAGAAAAAACACCCGATTTTGTGTGCGCAGTGCGCAAAATCGGGTGTTTTTTCGCCGGAAAAGGGTACTGGGGGAAACCAATAAGCATCCCCCGCGCATCGCGCGGGTGGTGCGTTTGGTGTCCCTCAGGAGGCTGTCGAA
>CALXIU010000049.1 GCA_944388415.1 uncultured Ruthenibacterium sp.
CCATGACGCCGCCGCAAGGCGGCCACAACAAAACCGCACTCGCTGCGGTTTTGCATGTTAAAATGTTCTCAAAGCCTGTGCGCGCGGCGCACAGGCAGCGCGTGTTTTCACGCGCCAAGCCGCCGGATGGCGGCCGCTTTGAGGTTATTATACCATATTTTTCGCGGCTTCACAGAGACAAATCCACTGAACAGCGCATAATCTGTACACGAGCTGCCAACGATACCTCTGAAAGGGGCGCGATACAATGACCCGAAAACAGCACGAGGTCTGCGAGATGCTTTTGCGTCAGGAGAAGAGCATGGCCGATATCTGCCGCGCAAGCGCCGCCGCAGGCGTAGACCTCTCCCTTCGCGAGCTGTATGAGGACATGGCTGCGCGGCACGAGGCGCACTGCCGGCTGCTGCGCTCACAGCTGGGGGATGAAAATGGAGCGTAAGATTTTGCACAACGCGATGTGCGCGGAGCAGGTGCTCTCCGAGTGCTACAACCGCGCGGTCTCCGAGTGCGGAGACGATGCTGCGCGAGATGTGTTTCTGGAACTTCTCGCCGAGACGCATGAGGTGGAGCGGACGCTGTATCAGGAACTTGACCGCCGGAATTGGATCTCAGAAGAAGAATAAAAGCCCGTCTGCCGCGCGAAGCGGCGGACGGGCTTTGGCTGCGAAAATCAGGTGAGCATGTTGATGAGGATACCGGCCGCGACCGCGCTGCCGATTACGCCGGCCACGTTCGGGCCCATGGCGTGCATCAGCAGGAAGTTCTGCGGATTCTCGGCCTGGCCGACCTTCTGCGCAACGCGCGCAGCCATCGGGACGGCGGAAACACCGGCCGCGCCGATCAGCGGGTTGACCTTGCCCTTCGTGGCCCAGCACATGATGCGGCCGAAGATGACGCCGCCGGCGGTGCCGAAGCAGAACGCGATCAGGCCCAGCAGGATGATGTAACCGGTCTGGAGGTTGAAGAACGTGTCAGCGCTCGTGGTGCAGCCGACGGACACGCCGAGGAAGATCGTGATGATGTTCATCAGCTCATTGCCGGCGGTCTTGTTGATGCGCTCCACAACGCCGGACTCCTTCATCAGGTTGCCGAGCATCAGCATACCGACGAGGGGCACGGCGCTGGGCAGCAGCAGGCAGATGATGATCGTGCAGATGATCGGGAAGAGGATCTTCTCCGTCTTGGAGATGGTGCGCAGCTGCGTCATGACGATCTGGCGCTGCGCCTTCGTCGTCAGAGCCTTCATGATGGGCGGCTGGATGATCGGGACAAGCGCCATGTAGCTGTACGCCGCGACGGCGATCGCGCCGAGAAGATGCGGGGCCAGCTTGCTCGTTACATAGATGGCGGTCGGGCCGTCCGCGCCGCCGATGATACCGATGGAAGCGGCCTCAGGGCCGGTGAAGCCGAGGAACTTCGCGCCGATGTACGTGGTGAAAATGCCCAGCTGCGCGGCAGCGCCCAGCAGCAGGCTCTTCGGGTTCGAGATCAGCGGGCCGAAGTCGGTCATTGTGCCGATGCCGAGGAAGATCAGCGGAGGATAGATGCCGAGTTTGACGCCGAGATAAAGCATGTCGGCGAGGCCGCCCTCATTCAGCACGCGCATAAAATCAGGATGGCCGCTCTCGGTCAGAAAGAATTCCATGTGGATGATGCCGCCAAACGGGAGGTTCGCAAGCAGCATGCCGAACGCAATGGGCAGAAGCAGAAGGGGCTCAAACTGCTTGACGATCGCCAGGTACAACAGCACGCAGGCGATGATGATCATGATGAGATAACCGGGTGTCTCAAACAGGCCGGCAAAGCCGGATTCGCTTGCAATACCGGTCACTGCGTCTAAAAAGCCTTGCATTGTGCGTTCCCCTCCTTAAAACGGCTCGGTGTTGGACATCACACCGGCAGAGCTCCAGGCATTGCGGCCCTTCTTGGCACGCTTGACGGAGCGGATGGCGAATTTCTTGCCGCCCTCCATGCACGCGACAGCTGCGGCAATGGCGGCGATGACCTCGCCGGGAATGCCTGCCTGGACCTTCGGCGCGGGCTGAGCCTTCGCGACGGGCGGTGCCTTCGGGGCGGGAGGGGGAGTGGGAGCGGATTTCGCTTTGCGCGCGGCGTTTTTCCGGTTGTCGATCGCCGTGAAAATGACGCCCTCAAACGCAATGATCAGGTACAGCAGGATCAGCACGCCGAACACGAGCAGGATGCCAGTGATGACGACCACGGGCCAGTCGGGCTCGCCTTCTGCCATGTTGAACGCAAACGCCGCTGCACGCAACAAAGAAAAGTCCATGAATAAACCTCCAGTCTTTTCACAATATCTTAACTTATTATAGATGAATTCGACACAGGATGCAATGGCTTTGTTAAAAAAAGAACGACTATTTCAAAAAATTTCGACACCTCTGACAAACACCGTTGCCGCGTGTTTTTTTCATGACGCGGGAGAGGCGGAACCCTCGTCTTTTTTCACAGACGGGAGAAAGGCGCATGCGTACAAAAAAGGAAGAAAATGGAAGACGTAACGTGAGTTTGACTCCCACAGCATCAGGAACAGCCAGAAGCCGAACAGCGCGAGGCGCAGCGCAAACGCCATGTTAACCGCCGCGCGCTTTGCCAGAAGATCCCGCAGCGCGTTTGCCGCCGCGAGAAGCAAAATAGAGATATAGTGCGACGTGCAGAAGGTGAAAAACAGCAGGAAATGCGGGG
>CALXIU010000050.1 GCA_944388415.1 uncultured Ruthenibacterium sp.
AAAAACAGCTTGTGCAGGAACGACGCGTACGCGCGCGGCGTGAGCGAGTAATCGAGCCGCCCGCACTTCGCGCCGAGGGGGTCCATGCACGGGATGTACTGCTGATAGGATACGCCCTCCGCGGCGAAGAACGCGTACGTGTCCTCGACGCTGCGCGCGAGCTGCTTTGTGACGACCGTCAGCGTGTTGCACGCGACGCCGAAGCGGCGCAGGCGGCGCAGGTTCTCCGCGACAGTCGCGTGGCTGGGCGCGCCGCCCGGCGCGGGGCGAAGCAGGTCGTGCACCGCGGCGCAGCCGTCGACGGACACGCCCACGAGGAAGTTATTTTTCGCGAAGAACGCGGCCCACGCGTCGTCGATCAGCATCCCGTTCGTCTGGAACGCGAAGGCGACGCGCGACCCGCGCGTGTTCGCGGCGCGCACGTCCTCGGCGAAGTGTTCGAAAAATTCCAGCCCCGCGAGCGACGGCTCGCCGCCCTGGAACGCGAACGTGACCACGCCGCCATCCGCGTGCGCGAGCGCCTTTTGCGCGCAGAGCGCGGCTGTCCCGCGCGTCATCAGGCCGCGCGCGCCCTCGGCGCGGCTGGCGGCCTCGTCGGCGTAGAAGCAGTACTTGCAGCGCAGATTGCACCCCGCGGACGCGGGCTTCATCATCAGAGAAATGTCGGGCACAAGGCGTCTCCCCTCTCCCGGTGGATTTTCCACCAGTATACCACGCGCCGCCGCCCGCCCGCAAGCGTCAGCCGTCCGCGGACCGCGCCGGGCGCTGGACGCCGGGGTCGGCGTTGCGCCACGCGCGCGGGGGCATGCCGTATTCCTTTTTGAACACCTTCGTAAAGTGCAGCGGGTTCGGATAGCCCACCATTTGCGCGATGGCGGAGATGGGATAGTCGGTGCTGCGCATCAGCTCGACGGCGCGCGCGAGGCGGAAGCGCGTGAGGTACTCCTGCGGGGTGTGGCCCATCGCCTGCTTGAACATGCGGCCGAAGTACGTGCGGTTGAGGTTGCACGCCTCGGCGATCTGCTCCACCGTGATGTCGCGCTGATAATTCTGCGCGATGAACGTGATGGCCTCCTGCACATAGAAGCCCTTCTGGGACTGGCTGCGCACCTCGCGCCGGGCGGCGGAGGCCTGCGTCAGCGCGTCGAGGAAGAGGTACAGATGGCCCAGCAGGTGCATCGCGGAGCGGTCGGTGTGGTGCGCGATGTACGTGATCTCGTCCGCGACCTCCTGATTCAGCGAGCGGTTGCGCGGCGTGTAGATGGGGTGCGCGCGGTCGAGGCCGGCCATCTCGAAGCGCTTCTGCGCCTGGATGCCGTCCACCTCCACCCATGCGTACGTCCACGGGTCGCGCTCGTCGGCCCAGTACATGTTGACCTGGCCGGGGCAGATCAGAAACCCGCTGCCGGGGCCGAGCTGGTAGTCGCGGTCGACGCCGTCCGCGCCGTTGCTGCGCAGCACGCCGCGCCCGGACAGAATGAGGTGGAACAGATAATGGTTTCGCACCGCCGGGCCGAACGAGTGCAGCGGGGCGCAGCGCTCCCAGCCGTACTGATAGATCGTAAGGTCGACAAAATTTTCATTCGGAAAGATGGAAAACGAATACTGGTCCATGGATCAGAAGCCTCCCGAAGCTCTACGCGCTCAGACGTCTTCGCGCACGAGGTGGAACTGCACGGCACGCCAGTCGCCCTTTTCAAAGGGGATGGGGATGCCGCCGTACATCAGCGCCGCGCCGGTGGCGCGCCAGCCGCCGTCGACCGTGTAGACGGCCTCGGGATCGAGCCGGCGCGGATAGACGCACTCAAACGGCGCGTTCGCGCGGGCGGGGCCGGTGACGGCGCATACGAGCGCCTCGCTCTTGTCGGCCAGCGTGTGCTGCCACGCCGTCAGGCCGCCGGCGCACGCGTCCGTGAGGCGGTCGTACTCGCCGGACTGGATGACGCGGTAGTATTTGCGGAAAAGAGCGATCTGCGCGCGCATCTCGGCGCGCTCGTCCTCCGTCAGTTTTCGCGGGTCCAGCTCATAGCCGAACGTGCCGGCCATCGCCACGACGCCGCGCGTGTGCAGCGGCACCGAGCGGCCCGTCTGCTCGTTCGGCACGGCCGAGACGTGCGCGCCCATCGCGCTGACGGGATACGCGAACGACGTGCCGTACTGGATCATCAGGCGGTCGACGGCGTCGGTGTTGTCGCTGGTCCAGATCTGCGGCGAGTAGTACAGCATCCCGCAATCAAACCGTCCGCCGCCGCCGCAGCAGCCCTCGAGCAGGATGTCCGGGAACTCCGTGACGAAGCGCTCGAGCAGGTCGTACACGCCGAGCGTGAAGCGGTGCGCGGCCTCGCCCTGGCGGCCGGGGCCGAGCGCGGCGGACCACACGTCCGTGAGGCTTCGGTTCATGTCCCACTTCACATAGCGGATGTCGGCCGAGCGCAGCACGGCGCGCAGCTGCGCCCAGACGGCGTCGCGCACCTCGGCGCGCGAGAAGTCCAGCACCAGCTGGCTGCGGCCGCGCGTGGCGGCGCGGCCCGGCATGCGCAGCGCCCAGTCCGGGTGCGCGCGGTAGAGCGCGCTGTCCTCGTTGACCATCTCCGGCTCGATCCACAGGCCGAACGACAGGCCCAGCTCGCCGACGCGCTTCGCGAGCGGCCCGAGGCCGCCGGGCAGTTTTTTCTCGTTCACGACCCAGTCGCCGAGGCCCGCGCGGTCGCTGGAGCGGTCGCCGAACCAGCCGTCGTCGAGCACGAGCAGGTCGACGCCCGCGTCCGCCGCGGCGCGCGCGGCCTCGACGATCTCGTCGGCGGTGAAGTCGAAGTAAAACGCCTCCCACGTGTTCAGCAGCACCGGCCGCTCGGCCAGCGCCCACTTGCCGCGGCACAGATTCTCGCGGATGGCGCGGTGCATCAGGCGGCTCATGCCGCCGAGGCCCTCGTCGCTGTACACAAAGGCGGCCTCCGGCGTGTCGAACGTCTCGCCGGGCGCGAGCGTCCACGCGAAGCCGTCCGGCGAGAGGCCGGTGACGACGCGCAGCGTGTCGAACTGCGAGCGCTCGACCGCCGCGCGGAAATTGCCGGAGTACACGAGCGCGACGCCGTACGCGGAGCCGTGCGTCTCGTCCGCGCCGTGCCCGCACAGCGCGATGAAATTGTTGTGCTGATGGCTGGTCGCGCCGCGGCGGCTCGACGCCTCGCGCACGCCGGGCATCGCCGGGGCGCGGTTCGGGATGCGTTCCATCGTGTGGCGGCCGTCGAACGTGATGACGTCGAGATCCGCGCGCGCGAAGTCGAGGCACGCGCTGGCGGCGCGGGTGAGCACGACGGGCTTCCCGCCGCCGTTTTTGACGCGCACCGCGCGGGTGATGAGGTCGCGGTCCTCGAACACGCCGTAGAAAAGCTCCGCCTCAAGCCCGGTGACGGCGTCGCGCAGGCGGATGCACAGCGCCTCGGCCCCGCCGTGGAAGCCGGGCATCCCCTCGGGCATGTGCTTTGCGGGCAGCAGCTCCCAGCCGGCAAAGCGCAGGTCGACGGCCGACGAGCCGTCTGCGAAGCGCGCCGACAGCATCGGCTCGCGGAAATCGCCCACGCCGGACGCGGGGCACTCCATCGGCAGCGTGTCGAGCGAGTACGTGCGCGCGTCGCCCTCCTCGGCGGGGTTCGGCGAAAAGCCGCGGTCCGCGCCGCGGATCAGGCGGCGGAAGTCGCCCTCCGCGCGCGGGCCGTAGTATGTGTGCAGCAAAAAGCCGTACCTGTCCGCCGCGAACTGGTACGTCGTGCGCTTCGTGTGGAGCGTGAAAAGATTGTCCTTGCATTCGATCATGTGGATCACCTGAAAAATGTGTTCAGCTTGTCGGTCGGCGGCTTGCGCCTGTCAAAGAGGCTTCGGAGGTTTGCGCAAATAATAAACCCCTGCCGCCACCCCTCCGGCCCTTCGGGCCACCTCCCCTCAAAGGGGAGGCACTGGCGTTGCCGTCCGCATGGGGCGGCGACAAAGGGCAACCAGCGCCTGTCAAAAACGCGGGCTGCCCTTTGCCGGGGAAGAGAGCGGAAAATATCTCTTATTTGCCGCCCGTCATCGCGATGCCCTCGACGAACTGCTTCTGGAAGAACAGGTACAGCACCAGCATCGGGATCATGGCCAGCAGGCTGCCGGCCATCAGGACGGGGTAGTTCGTCGTGAACTGGCCTTTCAGCGTGGCGAGGCCGGACGACAGCGTCATCATATTGATGTCGGTGTTGACGACGAGCGGCCACATCAGGTCGGCGTACGCGAACACGGCGGTGAAGATGGTCAGCGCCGCGACGGAGTTGCCCGTCAGCGGGGCCATGACCTTCGTGAAGGTCTGCCACTGGTTGCAGCCGTCCAGATACGCGGCCTCGCCGATCTCGTTCGGGATGCCGAGGTAGGACTGGCGCAAGAAGAACGTGCCGAACGCGGACACGATGCCCGGGAACACCAGCGCGAAGATGCTGTTCGTCAGGCTGACGGACGCGAGCATCTGGTACTGCGGGATGATGAAGATCTGGCTGGGCATCATCATCTGCACGAGCACGAGGCCGAACAGGAGATTCTTGCCGCGGAATTTGAGCTTCGCGAACGCGTAGCCCGCCATCGAGCTGAACGCGATGGCGCACACGACGCGGAAGAAGATCAGCAAAATCGTGTTGATGTACAGGTTCACGAACGGCAAACTGGTGACGGCGTACGTGAAGTTTTCAAACACGGCCTTCGCCGGAAGGATCGTCGGGGGCACCTGCATGCTCTCGGCCAGCGTTTTGAGGCTGGTGAGGATCATCCACACGAACGGGAAGATCATGAGGACGGAACCGGCGATCAGGAACAGATACGTCAGGCCCTTTGCGACGGCCTGCGAACGGCGCAGAGAAGTTTCATTCATGCTCACCGAACCCCCTTACACTTCGTAGTTGACCCATTTTTTCTGGCCGATGAACTGCACGGCCGTCACAATGCCGATCAGCGCGATGGTCCAGATACAAATGGCGGCCGCGTAGCCCTTGTTGCCCGCGACGAACGCCTCGCGGTAGAACAGGTACATCAGGCTCTGCACGTCGGGCAAAACGGGGTTCGAGGTGTCGATCATCATGTAGATGAGGTCGTACACCTTCAGCGACGCCATCAGGCGCATGATGAGCGTGACGAACAGCGTCGGCGAGATCATCGGCAGCGTGATGGAGAAGAACTGCCGCACGCGGGACGCGCCGTCGATGGACGCGGCCTCGTAGTACGTCTTGGAGATGTTCTGCAGGCCGCTCATCAGAAGCACCGCGTCGTAGCCGAGCGCGCTCCAGATCGCGACGACGGCGCACGCGACGACGGCGGTGTTCGGGTTGGTCAGCCAGTTGACCTGACGGCCGAGGATCGTATTGATGATACCATATTGTCCGTTGAACATCCAGCGCCAGACCATCGCGACCGCCGCGGGCGCGACGACCATCGGCAGGAAGTAGATGGCGCGGAAGCCGGATTTGAATTTCACCTTCGCGTTCAGCAGCACGGCGACCAGCAGCGCGATGGCGATTCCGACGGGAACGGTGAGGATGCAGAACAGCACGGTGTTCCACGTCGCCTTCCAGAACTCGGGCGTGGAGAACATCGTGATGTAGTTTTCAATGCCGTTGAACGTGGATCTCCCGAACGTCTGCGTGCGGGAAAAGCTCAGGCGGATGGTGTCGGCCAGCGGGTAGTAGTTCAGCACCAGCAGGCCGATGATCGTGGGCGCGACCATGAGGTACGCCCAGCGCTGCTCGCGCTTTTCCGCGAGCGTCTGCTTCTGGAACATAAGTATCCTCCTCCCGGCAGACTCACGCGCGGGCGGTATGCCGCCCGCCCGCGCGCTTTGCTGCCTGACAGCGGCTGCGGTCAGGCCGCGTCCGCGATGGCCTGGTTGATGATGTCGTTGATGTTCGCGAGGCCGGTGTCGATGTCGACCGTGCCGCCGTAGATCTTCAGCAGCTCGTCCGTGACCTTGCTCTTCCAGTTCGGGCGGGACTTGTCGTTGACGGACTGCACCGAGTAGTCGAACATCTCGATGAAGGCCTCCAGGTTCAGATCGTACTCGAACTGGTCGAACGCGCTGATCCAGGTCTCCTCCAGACCGTTGTACGCGGGGATGGCCGCGCCGCTCTCGCCCTGGATGCGCTGTCCCTCCTCGCTGCCGAGGAAACGCAGGAAGTCGAGCACGACTTCATTGTCCTGATTGTTCGCGCTGGTGGCGTAGCACAGGCCGTTCGAGATCGTCGCGCGGCCGCCGTCCGGAGACGAGGGCAGCACCGCGACGTCCCACTTGCCCTGCATGTCGGGATAGTTCTTCATCTCGCTCATGATGTTCCAGTCGCCCTCGAGGAACATCGCGCCCTGGCCGGAGAAGAACGCGTTGCCCGGCGCGGTCTCGGCGAAGTACACCTGATCGGGGCACCAGTCGTAGCTCTGCAATCCGATGTAGAACTTCATCGCCTCGATCGTCTCGGGCTGGTCGAAGCCCGCGGCCGTCTTGTCCTCGTTCAGGATGTAGCCGCCGTTCTGATACACGAAGTTCCAGTAGCCCAGCTGGTCGTCGGCGTACGCCATGTAGCCGTACTTGCCCGTCTCGTCGTAGATCTTCTGCGAGGCCTCCACGAGCGTGTCCCACGTCCACGTGTCATCCGGATACGCGACGCCGGCGGCGTCGAACATCTCCTTATTGTACACAAGGCCCACGGTGTCCTTGTCCTTGGGAACGCCGTACATCTTGCCGTCGCTGCCCGACGCGTTCGAGATCGACACGTCGGAGTAGTGGTCTGTGTAGAACGTCGGGCTCTCGGCGTCGTACAGGTTCGTCAGGTCGGCCAGCATGCCGTTGTCCGCGTACTGCAGAATGTAGTTCGTGTGCATCCAGAACACATCCGGCAGCGTGTTCGACGTGGCCGCGGCCTCGAGCTTCGTCCAGTACTCGTCCCAGCTCGTGACCTGGATCTCAATGGTCACGTCGGGATTCTTCTCGTGGTACGCGTCGGCCAGCGCCTGCATGCCGTCGCGCTGGGCGGTGTCCCAGATCTGCATGGTCAGCGTGCCGTCCGAGCCGCCGGCTCCGCCGCCGCCGCAGGCGGCCAGCGACAGGGCCATGGCGCCCGCCAGCGCCAGAGATCCGATCCGTTTCAAAAGTTTCATCATGGGTGCTCTCCCTTCATCGTATCTGGGCCGGTCTACGGTCTGCCCGGCCCTTTGTGCAAGTCTATCTTACTCATTCCCGCGAAAGGGGTAAATGGCGCTCTGCGCTCAATCGCCATTCATTTTGCGACTTTAGTTGCAAAAACGACAGGTCATGTCGTTTTTGTGAAATTTTGAAAGTAATTTTTTCTATATGAAGAAAAAATATGTGCATTTTCTTCAAATCCTCTGTGCGTGAAAGGTCCGCGAGAGGCCAGACCTGCGGCGGGTGCTCCGGCGCGCATGGGCAAATGCGACCTTTCTCCGCGGCGGGGGGCCGGGCCTGTGTTTTTTTGCGCGGCAGCGGGCGGCGGGCAAAAAAATTCCGGGGAACGCGGCGGGATGCTTTCAAAAACCGGAAAAAATATGGTACAATTGATTTCAGTATACGCACCCTGTTCGCGGCGCGAACGTCCGGGCGCGGCGGCGGCGCCCTTGAAGAAGGAGAAACGAGATGAGAGACAAGACGATCCTCACCTCCGCGCTGTTTGCGAAGCAGCCGGAGACTGACAGCTGGGAGACGGTTTCTCTCCCGCACACATGGAACGCTCTGGACGGTCAGGACGGCGGCGCGGACTATTACCGCGGCGTGTGCGCGTACCGCCTGGCGCTGCCGGAGCCGAAGGAGGGCACGCGGCGCTATTTGCAATTCGAGGGCGCGAACCACATCGCGCAGGTGTTCGCGGACGGCGAGCTTCTGGGCCGCCACGAGGGCGGGTTCTCGACGTTCCGCGTGGACGTGACGGCCGCGATGGAACAGGGCTGCCGCGAGGTGCGCGTCGAGGTGGACAACGACGCGCCGGACGTGTATCCGCAGCAGGCGGACTTCACGTTCTTCGGCGGGCTGTACCGCGCCGTGACGTACATCGAGGTGGACAAGACGCACTTTGACCTTGCGAAGTCCGGCACGGACGGCGTGTTTGTGACGCCGGCGGCGGACGGCGCGCTGCGCGTGGACGCGTTCACGGCGGGCGCGAGGAAGGGCGACGAGGTGGTGTGCACGGTCGTCGCGCCGGACGGCGGCGAGGTGTGCGCGCTGCGCGCGAAGGCGGCGGCGCACACGGTGCTGGAGGGCAAGGTGGAGGCTCCGCGCCTGTGGGACGGCCTCGCGGACCCGGCGCTGTACACGGCGAAGCTGGCGCTCGTGCGCGGCGGCGAGACGCTGGACGCGCTGGACGTGGAGTTCGGCTTCCGCTCGTTCTTGGTGGACCCGGACAAGGGCTTTTTCCTGAACGGCCGCAGCTATCCGCTGCACGGCGTGTCGCGCCATCAGGACCGCCTCGACAAGGGCTGGGCCATCAGCCGCGCCGACCACGAGCAGGACCTCGCGCTGATCCGCGAGGTGGGCGCGAACACGATCCGCCTGGCGCACTATCAGCACGACCAGTACTTCTACTCGCTGTGCGACCGCGCGGGCATGGTGCTGTGGGCGGAGATCCCGTTCATCAGCGTGTTCATCGAGTCGAAGGCCGCGCACGACAACACGCTGAGCCAGATGACGGAGCTTGTCGCGCAGAACTACAACCACCCGTCCATCTGCTTCTGGGGCATCTCGAACGAGATCATGATCGGCGGCGACAGTGAGGCGCTTGTCGAAAACCTCAAGGAGCTGAACGCGCTGGCGAAGAAGCTGGACCCGTCGCGCCTGACGACGATGGCGCAGGTGTCGATGACGCCGGCGGATTCCGAGCACAACAAGATCACGGACGTTGTGAGCTACAACCACTATTTCGGCTGGTACGGCGGCGACGTGGCCGACAACGGCCCGTGGCTGGACAATTTCCACGCTGAAAACCCCGGCCGCTGCCTCGGCGTGTCGGAGTACGGCGCGGAGGGCGTGTTGAAATGGCACTCGGCTGAGCCGCGCGTGCGCGACTACTCGGAGGAGTATCAGGCGCTGTACCACGAAAAAATGCTGGAGACGTTCGCGGCGCGGCCGTACCTGTGGGCGACGCACGTGTGGAACATGTTCGACTTCGCGGCGGACGCGCGCGACGAGGGCGGCGTGCAGGGCCGCAACAACAAGGGCCTTGTGACGTACGACCGCGCCACGCGCAAGGATTCGTTCTACCTCTATAAGGCGTGGTGGTCGGACGAGCCGTTCGTGCACGTGGCGGGACGCCGCTTTGCCGACCGCGCGCCGGGCCAGCGCACGGTGAAGGTGTATTCGAACCAGCCGGAGGTGGTGCTGTTCGTGAACGGCGAGCCGGTGGGCGCGAAGAAGGGCGCGCACGTGTTCGTGTTCGAGGACGTGCCAATGGCGATGGGCGAAAACACCATCTGCGCGCGCGCGGGCGTGCTTGCGGACGAGATCGTGCTGAACGCGGCGGCCAAGCCGAACCCGGACTACGTGCTGCCGGACGACGAGCCGGACGCGGGCGCGGTGGCGAACTGGTTCGACGGCGAGAAGCCGGCCGCGCCGGAGTATCCGGAGGGCTTCTATTCCGTGAAGGACAAGCTGAAGGACCTGCTGGCGAACCCGGAGACGGCGGCGGTGCTGAGCGCGGCGTTCGAACAGATGGGCGGCGGCGGCATGAGCGCGAAGTCGATGAAAAACATGATGGGAATGCTGGGCGCGATGCCGCTGGAGCAGATCATCAAGCTGGCGGGCAAGCGCATCCCGGCGGGCGCGATGGCGCACCTGAACGGGCAGCTGACGAAAATCAAGAAGGACTGACAGGAGGCAACAACAATGGCGACGATTTTCGACACGTTTGAGAAGAAAAAGGACTACCTGATCTGCGTCGATTCCGACGGCTGCGCGATGGACACGATGGACATCAAGCACTTCCGCTGCTTCGGCCCGTGCATGGTGGACGAGTGGGGCCTGGACGAGTGGCGCGGGCCGATCCTCGAGCGCTGGAACGAAGTGAACCTGTACACGATGACGCGCGGCATCAACCGCTTCAAGGGGCTGGTGATCTCGCTGACGGAGATCAACGAGCAGTACACGCCGGTCGACGGCATCGCGGAGTTCGCCGCGTGGGCGAAGGACGCGAAGGAGCTGTCGAACGCGGCCATCGAGCGCGAGATCGAAGCGGGCGCGCCGCCCATCTTCGCGAAGGCGCTGAACTGGTCGAAGGCGGTCAACGCGTCCATCAAGGAGCTGCCTGCCGAGGAGGTCAAGCCGTTCCCGGGCGCGAAGGAGGGGCTCGCGGCCGCGCACGAGGCCGCGGACGTGGCCGTCGTCTCGAGCGCGAACCGCAACGCCGTCGAGGAGGAGTGGACGCGCTTCGGCCTCGCGGACCACGTCGACCTGCTGCTGGCGCAGGACGCCGGCACGAAGGCGCACTGCATCGCGGAGCTTTTGAAAAAGGGCTATGACCCGAAAAAAGTCCTGATGGTGGGCGACGCGCCCGGCGACAAGGACGCCGCCGACGCGAACGGCGTGTGGTACTACCCCATCCTCGTGCGCCATGAGTCCGAGAGCTGGGCCAAGATCACCGAGGCCATCCCCCATCTGCTGGACGGCACCTACGGACCCTACGGCGACGAATGCGTCAAAGCCTTCCTGAAAAACCTCGGGAATTAAACAGGCGCTTGTTGCCCTTTGGCAGCGTCCCCTGCTGCTTGCCAATCAGCGCGCTCCCCGATTAAAAAAAGCTCCCCATCCGGGGAGCTTTCAGCTTGTCGATAAACCCCTCGCAGAAAAAGCGGACAATAAAAATGGCGTCGGGATTCCCGGGCATGTACCGGGAATCCCGACACCTTGACAGAAAAAACAGCGGATTTTGTGTGCGCAGTGCGCAAAATCGGGTGTTTTTTCGCCGGAAAAGGGTACTGGGGGAAACCAATAAGCATCCCCCGCGCATCGCGCGGGTGGTGCGTTTGGTGTCCCTCAGGAGGCTGTCGAA
>CALXIU010000051.1 GCA_944388415.1 uncultured Ruthenibacterium sp.
GATCTCACGCAGAAGCCTGCGGATGGCGTCCGCGCGCGCGAGGCCGTCGGAAAAGGCCGTCGCCGAACCCGCCGCCGCGCCGAGGCGGTGCGCAAAGGCGCAGTCTCCGCGCTCGAGCCACCCGGCCAGAAAGCCCGCGACCATCGAGTCGCCCGCGCCGACGGTGCCGCGCACGATGCCGCGCGGAGATCTCAAGCGGCGGTGCGCGCCGTCCTCGCCGAGCAGCAGCGAGCCGTCCGCGCCCAGCGAGACGAGCACGTTCCGTGCGCCGAGTTGCCGCATCCGCCGCGCCGCGCCGAGCACGTCCGCCTCCGCCTCGAGGCGGACGCCCACGAGCTGTTCCAGTTCAGCGAGATTCGGCTTGACGAGAAACGGACGGCACGCCAGCGCGCGGCGCAGCGCCTCGCCGGACGCGTCCACGGCCGTCAGCACGCCGCGCCCCTCCAGCGGCGCGAGAAGTCCGGCGTAATAATCGTCCTCCACGCCCGGCGGCACGGAGCCCGCCAGCACCAGCACGTCGCCCGCGCCGAGCGCGGACACCTTCGCGGCCAGCGCGGCGCGGGCCGCCTCATCCGGCGCGCAGCCGGGGCCGTTGACCTCCGTCTCGACGCCCGCCGCCGTCAGCTTGACGTTGACGCGCGTCATCCCGGCGGCGAGGTGCACAAAGTCCGTCTCGAGGCCCATGCGGCGCGCCTCGCTCTCGAGCGCGTCGCCGGTGAAGCCCGCGACGAAACCGGATGCGACGCTGGCAAAGCCCAGCTCGCGCAGCACGAGCGACACGTTCAGGCCCTTGCCGCCCGCGCGCAGCGTCTGCGTGCGCGCGCGGTTCGTCGCGCCCGGCTCAAGTCCGCCGAGCTCCATCGCGCAGTCCAGCGCGGGATTGCATGTCACGGTCAGGATCACGCCGCATCGCCTCCGTTCTCTTCCATTTTACCATCCGACCGCGTCAATCTCAATGCGCGCAGGAGAATTTTTCCTCGTTCCGTCGTTTTCCCCAAAAGAAAAAGAGGAGCGGCTGCTCCTCTTTGGCGGTCAGAACGACGGCGGCGTGATGGCGAAGATCACCTGCACGGCGCCGCCGGTGCGGTTGTGCCACGCGTGGCGCGCGCGCGGCGGGATGCGGACGCTATCGCCGGGGGCCATCGCGTAGAGGTTGCCCTCAAGCTCCAGCTCCACCGCCTCGCCCGAGAGCATGAAGGCGACCTCCTCGCCCTCGTGGCTGCGGTAGTCCCGGTAGGAGCTCTGGCGCGGCGGAATGATCATCATGCAGAACTCGATGTCGCCGCGCGTGTCGGGCGTCAGCAGCTCGTAGCGCACGTCCGGCTCGCTCTTCGAGCCGATGGTGCGGCGCTCCATCGGGTGCACGACGGGGTCGTTCGCGGGCTGCTCCCGGAAGAACGCGTACAGCGGCGTCTCGAGCGCCTGCGCGATCGCCCACAGCGTATTGATCGACGGATTGACCTGCCCGCTCTCGATCTGGCTGAGCATGGACGGCGTGATGCCCGCCATGCCGGCCGCCTTGCGCAGCGACAGTCCTTGTCCGGCGCGGATGGACTGGATCTTTTTGCCGAGGTTGAGGTCTTCCAGACGCGATGTATCTTCCAAAAAATGTTCCTCCCCATGAACGATCTCCATTTTGTCTATCATATCATACCGGACGGAAAAAGGAAAGCGGGAAGGCGTCCGGTGTCCGTTCCGGCGCACTTCCCGCTTGCTTTGGGGGGAGAACATATAAATGGGGGGGGGGCAAAGGCGCGGGCGCTCAGAGGAGCGCCGCGCCCGTCTCGCAGTAATGCCGCATCTCTTCGGCGGGCACCATGTTGCCGCCGGTGGCCCACACTAGGTGCGTGCCGTTCGCGACGTCTTCGGCCGACAGGCCCGCCGCGGCGGGATACCCCGCCAACGCGCCCGACGCGAGCAGCACCGGGCCGTACATCCCGGCGAGCGCGCTGGGCTCGAGGCGGATGTCCTCGGTGTCGGCGAGCTGCGCGAGCATGCGGTACATACGGCTGTCGTCGAGCGAGTAGCAGCCGCTGATCATCGGGCGCATCACGGAGCCGACGAAGCTGGACGCGCGGCCGACGGCGAGGCCGTCCGCGACGGTGCGGTTGTCAACGCCGAGGTCCTGCACGCAGATGTCGCTGTCGAGGCCGGTGGCCATGCCGAGCATCATGCAGCACGAGTGCGTGGGCTCGGCGAAGAAGCAGTGCGCGGCGTCGCCGAACACCTGCTTGATGCCGAACGCGACGCCGCCCGGGCCGCCGCCGACGCCGCACGGCAGATAGACGAACAGCGGGTGCTTTTCGTCCACGGCGACGCCCGCGTCCGCCAACTGCTGTTTCAGCCGCAGGCCCGCGACCGTGTAGCCGAGGAAGAGCGTCTTCGAGTTCTCGTCGTCGACGAAGTGGCAGTAGGGGTCGCTCTCGGCCTGTTTGCGGCCCTGGGCGACGGCGATGCTGTAGTCGGAGGGATACTCCATCACCGTGACGCCCTTGCTGCGCAGAAGGTCCTTCTTCCACTGGCGCGCGTCGGCCGACATGTGCACCGTGACCTGAAAGCCCAGCTTCGCGCTGATGATGCCGATGGACAGGCCGAGGTTGCCCGTGGAGCCGACCGCGATGGAGTACTGTGAGAACACGTCGCGGAAGGGCTTCGAGGCGAACACGCGGTAGGGGTCGCCCTCGTGCAGAAGGCCGTGGCGGACGGCGATGTCCTCGGCCGTCTTGAGCACCTCGTAGATGCCGCCGCGCGCCTTGATGGAGCCGGAGATGGGCAGATGGCTGTCGAGTTTGATCCACAGTCCGCCCGGAATGGGGCGGCCCGCGTCGCGCTCCAGCACGCGCTGCATGGCCGGGATGGGGCGCACGGGCGACTCGATGATGCCGTGCGACGCGGCCGTCTCGGGGAAGGCGGTCTCGAAGTAATCGGCAAACCGCGCGAGGCGCGCCTCGGCGTCGCGCACGTCGTCGATCGACAGCACACACTCGCGCGCGGCCTCGTCGAACGGGACGCGGCCGGGGTTGATCCACGCCGTTTCCTTCAGCGCGCGGATCTCCGACATGATCG
>CALXIU010000052.1 GCA_944388415.1 uncultured Ruthenibacterium sp.
CGTCTTCCTCGACGAAAAGCACCGCATCCTCCGCTGCGAGCAGATCTCCGAAGGCACGTCGAGCGCGACGTCCGTCCTCGTCTCCAAGATCACGTCCATCGCCGTCCGGTCGGACGCCGCGTACGTCGTGATGGCCCACAACCACCCGCGCGGCAGCGCGATGCCCTCCGCCAGCGACCTGCGCAGCACGCAGAGCGTCGCGCAGTCGCTCGAGAACGTCGGCGTCACGCTGGTCGACCACATCATCTTCGCGGAGAACGAGCATCTGTCGTTCGCCGACAGCGTCTACATGCAGCGCATCCGCGACGGCCTCGCGTGCGGACGGTAAATTTTTGAAAACAGGACTACCCGCTGCCGCGTTTGTGTGATAGAATGTCATTTCACGGGAACACTGTAGAGAAGAACGGGAGGGGTTCGATGGACACATTCAAGCTGCACGCGCCGTTCACGCCCACCGGCGACCAGCCGGAGGCCATTGCCGCGCTGACGCAGGGCCTTCTGGACGGCGACCGGTTCCAGTCGCTGATGGGCGTCACCGGCTCTGGCAAGACGTTCACGATGGCGAACATCATCGCGAACGTCAACCGGCCGACGCTCGTGCTCGCGCACAACAAGACGCTCGCGGCGCAGCTTTGCACCGAGTTCAAGGAGTTCTTCCCCGAGAACGCGGTGGAGTACTTCGTCTCCTACTACGATTACTACCAGCCGGAGGCGTACATCCCCTCGACCGACACGTATATTGAAAAGGACAGCGCCATCAACGACGAGATCGACCGCCTGCGCCATTCGGCCACGGCCGCGCTGTCGGAACGGCGCGACGTCAGCATCGTCGCCAGCGTCTCGTGCATCTATTCGCTCGGCGACCCGATCGATTACCGCAGCATGGTCATCAGCCTGCGCCCCGGCATGCAGATGACGCGTGAGGAGCTGATGCGCCGACTCGTCGATCTGCAATACGAGCGCAACGACGTCAACTTCGTGCGCAACAAGTTCCGCGTCCGGGGCGACGTCGTCGAGATCAACCTCGCCTATGCCAGCGATACGGCCATCCGCGTCGAGTTCTTCGGCGACGAGATCGACCGCATCAGCGAGGTCACGGCGCTCACGGGCGAGCGGCGCAACGTCGTGCGCCACGTCGCCATCTTCCCGGCCAGCCACTACATCGTCTCGGCGGAGAAAAAGACGGCCGCGCTGCGCCGCATCCGCGACGAGATGGACGAGCAGGTGAAGAAATTCCGCGAGGAAGGCAAGCTGATCGAGGCGCAGCGCATCGCGCAGCGCACGAACTACGACATCGAAATGCTTCAGGAAGTGGGCATGTGCAAGGGCATCGAGAACTACTCGGCCGTGCTCTCCGCGCGCGCGCCCGGCTCGATGCCGACGACGCTGCTCGACTACTTCCCCGACGACTGGCTGCTGTTCGTGGACGAGAGCCACGTCATGCTGCCGCAGCTGCGCGCGATGTTCGCAGGCGACCGCGCCCGCAAGGAGACGCTCGTCGAGTTCGGCTTCCGCCTGCCGTCCGCGTTCGACAACCGCCCGCTGCGCTTCGAGGAATTCGAGGGCCACGTCAACCAGGCCATCTTCGTCTCCGCGACGCCCGGCGACTACGAGCGCGAGCACTCCACGCAGATCGTCGAGCAGGTCATCCGCCCGACGGGATTGCTCGACCCGCGCATCATCGTCAAGCCCGTCGAGGGCCAGATCGAGGACCTGCTTGGCGAGATCAACGCCCGCGCCGCGCGCAACGAGCGCGTGCTCGTCACGACACTGACGAAAAAAATGGCCGAGGACCTGACGGACTTCCTCTCCGAGCACGGCGTCAAAGTCAAGTACATGCACCACGAGGTCGACACGTTCGAGCGCGTGGAGCTGATGCGCGACCTGCGCAAGGGAACCATCGACGTCATCGTCGGCATCAACCTGCTGCGAGAGGGCCTCGATTTGCCTGAGGTGTCGCTCGTCGCCATCCTCGACGCCGACCGCGAGGGTTTTCTGCGCAGCGAGACGAGCCTCATCCAGACCATCGGCCGCGCCGCGCGCAACGCCGACGGCGTCGTCATCATGTACGCCGACTCGATCACGCCGTCGATGGAGCGCGCCATCTTCGAGACCGAGCGCCGCCGCGGCATCCAGCAGGCGTACAACGAGGCGCACGGCATCACGCCGAAGACCATCGTCAAGGAGCTGCGCGAGAACAGCGTGCTGGAGATCTCCCGCAAGGACGACTCCGACAAGCCCGACAAGCGCCTCAGCCGCGCCGAGTGCGAGAAGAAGATCGCTGAGCTCACGCGCGAGATGAAAGAGGCGGCAAAAATTCTGGAATTCGAGCACGCGGCGTTCCTGCGCGACCGCATCGAAAAACTCCGCAAGCAGGCAGAAAGGAAAACCAAGCTGTGACAAACGACAAAATCGTCATCCGTGGCGCGCGCGAGCACAACCTCAAGAACATCAACATCACGCTGCCACGCAACAAGCTCATCGTCATGACGGGCCTGTCCGGTTCGGGCAAGTCGAGCCTCGCGTTCGACACCATCTATGCCGACGGACAGCGCCGCTATATGGAGAGCCTGTCGAGCTACGCGCGCATGTTCCTCGGCCAGATGGAAAAGCCGGACGTCGACGACATCCAGGGCCTGTCGCCCGCCATCTCCATCGACCAGAAGACCACGTCGCGCAACCCGCGCTCGACCGTCGGCACCGTCACCGAGGTGTACGACTACCTGCGCCTGCTCTTCGCGCACATCGGCGTGCCGCACTGTCCCGTCTGCGGGCGCGCCATCGCCCAGCAGACCATCGACCAGATGGTGGACGAGATCAAGCGCCTGCCCGAGGGCACGCGCTTTCAGGTGCTCGCGCCCGTCGTGCGCGGCCGCAAGGGCACGCAGCAGAAGGAGTTCGAGGCGGCGCGCCGCGGCGGCTTCGCGCGCGTGCGCGTCGACGGCAACGTCTACGACCTCGACGAGACCATCGAGCTCGAGAAGAACAAAAAGCACACTGTCGAGATCGTCGTCGACCGCCTCGTGCTGCGCGACGACATCGACACCCGCCTCGCCGACTCGCTCGAGACGGCCGTCGGCCTGACGGGCGGCCTCGTCGGCATCGACGTCATCGGCGGCGAGGAGCTGCTGTTCAGCCAGAGCTACGCGTGCCCGGACCACGGCGCTGTCATCGCCGAGCTGACGCCGCGCATGTTCTCGTTCAACAACCCCTTCGGCGCGTGCGAAAAGTGCACGGGCCTCGGCACGTTCATGCGCGTCGACCCCGACCTCATTTTGCCGAACAAGAACCTCTCCATCCGCGAGGGCGCCATCAAGGCCAGCGGCTGGTACTACGCCGAGGGCTCCGTCAGCGAGATGTACTACCTCGGCCTCGGCAAGCGCTACGGCTTCACGCTCGACACAAAGCTCTGCGATATGTCCGAGGAGGCCGTCCACGCCATCCTCTACGGCACGAACGGCGAAAAACTCGACCTCGTGCGCGAGACCGACCGCGGCATGGGCCACTACTCCACCGACTTCGAGGGCCTTGTGAACAACCTCGAGCGCCGCTTCCGCGAGAC
>CALXIU010000053.1 GCA_944388415.1 uncultured Ruthenibacterium sp.
CTTGTCCTTCGAGATCTTCTCACCCGCGGCGACGAGCAGCTCGCCCGTGCGCGGCGCGATGATGTCGCGCGCGGCGACGCGGCCCATGATGCGGCGCGCCAGCGCGAGCTTCTTGTTCATCTTGTAGCGGCCGAAACGCGACAGGTCATACCGGCGCGGGTCGAAGAACAGCGCGTTGATGTGGCTCTGCGCGCTCTCCAGCGTGGGCGGCTCGCCCGGGCGCAGCTTGCGGTACGTCTCGAGCAGGCCCTCCTCGACGCTGCGCGTCGTGTCCTTCGCCAGCGTCGCGACGATGCGCTCGTCATCGCCGAAGGTGGCGAGGATCTCCTCGTCGGAGCCAAGGCCCAGCGCGCGCAGCAGCACCGTGACGGGCAGCTTGCGGTTTTTATCGATGCGCACGTAAAACACGTCGGAGGAGTCCGTCTCGTACTCGATCCACGCGCCGCGGTTCGGGTTCAGCGTGGCGGTGAACAGCTCCTTGCCGGTCTTGTCATAGCTCTTGCCGAAGTAGGCGCCCGGCGAGCGGACGAGCTGGGAGACGATGACGCGCTCCGCGCCGTTGATGATGAACGTGCCGGAATCCGTCATGAGCGGGAAGTCGCCCATGAAGATCTCATCCTCCTTGGGCTCGCCCGTCTCCTTGTCCAGAAGGCGCGCGGTCACATGGAGAGGCGCGGCATATGTGACGTCGCGCTCTTTGCATTCCTTGATGGTGTACTTGGGCTTGGAGTCAAGGCGGAAGTCGATGAAGTCGAGCACAAGATTTCCCGTGTAGTCTTCGATCGAGGAAATGTCGCGAAAGACCTCCTTGAGACCCTCTTCCAAAAACCAGCGATACGAATTTTTCTGCACCTCGATGAGGTTGGGCATCTCGATCACTTCATCGATGCGCGAAAAGCTCATGCGCTCGGTTTTTCCGAGTTGTACGGGCTTGACATTCACCATAATTTGCGACCACTCCTTAGTTCAACTTTTGATTCAGGATTGCACAAAGTGCAATCACGCACACAAACGGCAGGAATCAGCCGCCTATTTCCCGGCAACCTGCACAAAAAACTCGTGTCGGTTTTGCCCAAATAGGCACATGAAGCCATTATGATACATTAAAGCATTATATCTCAAATTTTTCCTTCCGTCAAGGCGTTTTTTCCGGCGTTCGCGAAAAAAATCCGCACATGGCACGCGCCGTGCCGTGTGCGGATTTTTTTGCTTTTTAGGTGGAAGGATCCTCCAGAAACTGTGCGAACGTCACTTCGTCAAGACGCCGGTTGACCTCCTGAGAGATCTCGGAAAAAACCCTTTGGAATGCGCAGGAGCCCCACGCGCCGCGGCTGCAGCAGGCGCTGTCCCCCTTCAGGCAGCGTGAGAAGCAGTACTCGCCCTCGACAGCCTCGATGACATTTCGCAGCGTGATCTCCGACGCGGGGCGCGCCAGCTCGTAGCCGCCCCGGTTTCCCTTGAAGCTTGTGACGAGCCCGCTCTGGACCAGCTTGCCGAGGATCTTGAGCGAGAAGCGCAGCGACACGCAGATCTCCTCGCTGATGCCGCGCGCGTCGCGGCGCGAATCGCTGCGTGCCAGACAATAGACGATCCGGATAGCGTAATCTGATTCCTGAGTAATGTGCATCGGCCGTGCTCCTTAAAGTATACTGAAATTATGTACTTTTGATTATAAGCGCGCCGGAAGGGTTTGTCAAGCGAATCCGGGCGCGCGCACGCACATACATATTATAAGGATGAAGAGCAAACGGAGGCGATGGCAGATGAAAGAAAACGCGCCCTTGTCCGGTGCGCTGTGCCACGCGAGGGCCAAAGCGCTGGCAGCACAGGCATGCCTTCCGGAGCTGCGGCGGCTCGACGCGGCGGCGGCAGCCGCGATGACCGTCATTCTGGGCGATACGCTGCTTCACATCGGGAGGCTCGAAACGGCGCTGAGCCGGTGCGGCATCTCCCCCGCGCTGACCGGCGGCGGACGGGGACGGCGGGCGTGCGACAAAAGCGCGCGCGCTCAGCTGGACGCACTGATCCGGGAGGAACAGCTGGCGCTGACGCGTCAGTCGTCCTCGCTGGCGCGCTGCCGCCGTGAGGACAGGATGCTGCTGGCGGACATCACGCGGGAACAGGCCGTTCATCTGCGCATGATGCGCACGCTCACAGAGCGCCTGTGACGGCATAAAAAAGCAGGGGCGCCCCTTGCGGGACTGCCCCTGCCGGTGTGATCTCAATCGAGGAAATCGCGCAGCTTCTTCGAGCGGCTGGGATGGCGCAGCTTGCGCAGCGCCTTCGCCTCGATCTGGCGGATGCGCTCGCGCGTGACGTTGAACTCCTTGCCAACCTCCTCGAGCGTGCGGGGACGGCCGTCCTCGAGGCCGAAGCGCAGGCGGAGCACCTTCTCCTCGCGCGGCGTCAGGCTCTTGAGCACGCCGGACAGCTGCTCCTTCAGCAGCGTGTGGCTGGCGGCCTCGGCGGGGACGGGCGCGTCCTCGTCGGGGATGAAATCGCCCAGATGGCTGTCCTCCTCCTCGCCGATCGGCGTCTCGAGGCTGACGGGCTCCTGCGCGACGCGCATGATCTCGCGCCCCTTGTCCACCGGCATCTCGAGCTCCTTGGCGATCTCATCGGCTGTGGGATCGTGCCCGTTGCGGTGCAGCAGCTGGCTGGAGACCTTCTTGACCTTGTTGATCGTCTCGACCATATGTACCGGGATGCGGATGGTACGGGCCTGGTCGGCGATGGCGCGGGTGATGGCCTGACGGATCCACCACGTCGCGTACGTGGAGAACTTGAAGCCCTTCGTGTGGTCAAATTTCTCGACGGCCTTGATGAGGCCGAGGTTGCCCTCCTGGATCAGGTCGAGGAACTGCATCCCGCGTCCGACGTAGCGCTTCGCGATGGACACGACGAGGCGCAGGTTCGCCTCGGACAGGCGCTGCTTCGCGCGCTCGCCGGCGGGGCCGCCCTCCTGGATGTGGACAGCCAGCTCGATCTCCTCCTCCGGCGTGAGCAGCGGCACGCGGCCGATCTCCTTGAGGTACACCTTGACGGGGTCGTCGATGCTGACGCCCTCCGCGGAGAGCGCGGATTCCAGCGCGTCGACGTTGTCCTCGGTCAGTGTGAACTCCTCGGGCTCGTTGTCGGATTCATCGATGATCTCGATGTTGTTTTGCTCCAGCGTCTCGTACAGGCGGTCGACAAGTTCGACTTCGAAGCCGAGTTCTTCGAGCGTGTCGTTGATCTCCTTCGTCGTCACCTTGCCGTTCCGCTTGCCGTTTTCCACAAGAGAAACGATCACATTTTTCTTTTCTGCCATGTTCAGTCTCCTTTTATTTCGAAACCCGCCCTGCTGGGTCAGGATTTCTTTTCCCTGAGCGTCTGCAAATACGCGGCCAGCTCGTCTGGCGAACGCTGTGCCGCGCGGGAGCTCTCCGGCACGCTGCCGAGGATGCGGTCGATGTACATGCGCACATCCTGCTCGCCGATGGTCAGCTCATAGTTCTGCGCGAGGATCCGCCCGATCATGCTGACCGTGTCGGGCGCGAGCTCGGACGACAGCGACGCGAGGTCGAACGGCTCGCCGTGCTCATAGCGGCGGCGGATGAGCGAGAACACCGCGCGCATGTCGTCTGTGAGGAAGTTTTCCTCCCGCAGCGTGTCGGCCGCGAGAGCGAAATATTCCGGCCGCTTGATGACGGCGCCGATGAGCTGCTGCTCGGCGAACGCGACGCCCAGCGCGCGTCCTCCCTGACCCGGCTGGAGCTTGATGCGGCCGCCCATCCCCTCCTCAAGCAGACGGCGCTCGCGCTCCTTCTCGCTGCGCCGCGCGCGGGCGCGGACGGCGGCGTTGACCTGTGCGAGGATGGCCTGCTTTGTGACGTCCGTCTCCTCGGCGAGACGTCCGGCGTAGACCTCCCGCTCTGTGACGGACAACGGCCCCGCCAGCACGCCGACGGCGTCGCGGATGTAGCCGAGACGGCCGTCCGGCGTCGTGATGTCGTACGGCTTCTTCGCCTTTGCCAGCGCGTATTCGATGGCGCTGGCCGAGCCGTTGACGAGCATCTCGAACCGCTCGCGCCCGTACTTCTGGATGAACTCGTCGGGGTCCTTCGCGTCCGGGATGTTCAGCACCGACACCTTGACGGGCGAGTTCGCGAACAGCGACAGCGCGCGCGCCGTCGCCTTCTGGCCGGCCTCGTCGGAGTCGTAGCAGAGCACGACCTCGTCGGCGTATTCGGAGAGGATCTTCACCTGCTCCGACGTCAGCGCCGTGCCGCAGCCCGCGACGGCGGTGGAAAAGCCCGCCTGATGCATCGAGATGACGTCCATATAGCCTTCGCAGAGGATGTATTTGCGCGACTGCGCGCGCTTGGCGATGTTCATTGCGAACAGCGTGCGGCTCTTCTTGTACGCCAGCGTCTCGGGGCTGTTGAGGTACTTCGGTTTCTCGTCGCCCATGTTGCGGCCGCCGAACGCGATGACATTGCCGCGCAGATCGAAGATCGGCACCATGACGCGGTTGCGGAACACGTCGTAGGTATGTCCCTTCTCATGCCGCCGGATCAGGCCGGCCTCGATGAGCTCGTCGTCGCTGTAGCCCAGCTGACGCATATGGTCGCGCGTATCGCGGAAGCTGTTCGGCGCATACCCGAGTCCGAAGCGGCGGATCGTCGAATCCGACAATCCGCGGCGACGCCAGTATCCGCGCGCCTCGCGGCCCGCGTCGCTGTTCAGCTGCTCAAAGAAAAAGCGCGCGGCATCCTTGTTGATGGACAAAATGCGGCTGCGCCGTTTTCCGGCCGCGTCCGTCTCCTCGGGCAGCGGCATCCCGACGCGGGACGCCAGCGCCTTGACGGCCTCGACGTACTCGAGGTTCGAAATGCGCTTCATGAACGTGATGACGTCCCCGCCCGCGCCGCAGCCGAAGCAGTAGAATGACTGCGTCTCGGGATAGACGACGAACGACGGCGTCTTTTCGTTGTGGAACGGGCACAGGCCGGTGTACGTCCGGCCCCGGTGGCGCAGCTGGACATAGCCCTGCACCACGTCCGTGATGTCGTTTCTTGCAACGAGCTCTTCAATATACTCGTGCGGGATCAACCGTTTCTCACCCCTCTCCTGCGCCCCGCGCGGCCGTCACAGTACGTTCCACTTCTGCGGGACAAACAATTCTTCAAACGTCTTGGTGGCATATTCGTCCGACATGCCGGAGATGTAATCCGTCACGGCGCGCTCCACACCCTCCTGCCAGACGATGTAGAGATACGCCTGCGGCATGTGCGTGGGATTGTCGCGGAAGTAGTTGTACAGCTCCTCGATGAGCTTGTCCACCTTCTGCTCCTCGCGCTTGGCCACTTTGTCGACATAGACGGTGCTGTACATGAAATCGTGCAGCGCGTCATATGCGGCGAGCGGTTCCGGATCCATGCCGATCTGCTCCGCGCCGTGGTCGACGATGGCGTTGATCATCGTTGTGATGCGCGCGGATTTGGTGCCGCCGAGCGCCTCTGTCAGTTCGCGGGGAAGGTCGTCCGGGCGCAGCACGCCCGCCGTCATGGCGTCCTCGATGTCGTGGTTCATATACGCGATGTGGTCGGCATAGCGCACGACGCAGCCCTCGCGCGTCGCGGGCCACGCGCCCTTCGTGTGGTGGGCGAAGCCGTCGAGCACCTCGCGGGAGAGATTGAGGCCCTCGCCGTCCTTCTCGAGGCGGGCCGCGACGCGGACGCTCTGCTCGTAGTGGCGGAAGCCGCCGGGCGTCAGGCGGTTGAGCGCCCGCTCGCCCGCATGCCCGAACGGCGTGTGGCCGAGGTCGTGTCCAAGCGCGATGGCCTCAGTGAGGTCCTCGTTCAGGCGCAGCGCGCGGGAGATCGTCCTTGCGATCTGGCTGACCTCGAGCGTATGCGTCAGGCGCGTGCGGTAGTGGTCGCCCTCCGGCGACAAAAACACCTGTGTCTTTTGCTTGAGGCGGCGGAACGCCTTCGAATGGATGATGCGGTCGCGGTCACGCTGCCAGCACGTGCGCAGCGGACACGGCTCTTCCTCCTTCGCGCGGCCGAGGCTCGCGTCGCTGAACGACGCGTACGGCGAGAGCGTCGCGCGCTCGATCTGCTGCGTATGTTCCCGGACCGTCATAAAAAGCCCTCCTTTGCCGCAAGTGTTGATATAAACACTATACGACACAAGAGGGCCAATTCCTTTGAAATTGATAGAACTTTTTATCTGTTTTTTCAAAATGGAGCATAAAATGGCTCGGAAAAACAGATTTTCGCCCCACCGCGGCACAATTCCTGCGCCTTTGGCTCCAGTTCTCTCTCCACTCCGCTGCGCATGAGAAAGCTCAGGCGGACGCGGTCGGCGAACTCCGGCGCATCACACCGGGCGTCCAATCCGGCCAGCAGGCGCGCCGCCTGTTCGTACAGCGCGTAGTCCACGCACCACTCGCCGCGCACGCAAAGGCACATCGTGACGACGCGCGCCGCCTCGATGGCCGCCGCGGCCGACGCCGTATAGGCGCGCACAAGACCGCCCGTGCCGAGCAACGTGCCGCCGAAGTAGCGCGTCGTGACGAGCACGCAGTCGAGCAATCCTGCGTGGCGGATGGCCTCGAGCGTGGGCTCGCCCGCTGTCTTGGCGGGCTCGCCGTCATCTGAATAGCGCGTGCGGCCGCCGTCGCGCAGCAGGTAGGCATACACATTGTGAGAGGCCGTGCGGTGCTTCGCACGGATCGCGTTCAGCACCTCGAGCGCGCGCTCCTCCGTGTCGGCAAACTCAATGTGCGACAGAAAGCGCGAGCGCTTGACCTCAATTTCCGAGTCGGCGCTGCCGGAGATCGTGCGGTATGTCTCCATTTCAGGCACCTCTCCTTCCGGCGAACCGGTACGCGGCGTACAGCACCGCAGCCAGCACGGCATAGACTGCCGCGCAGATCCAGACCATGTTCACTACGGACGACGCGTACTCCGTGACGAGCAGGCGCAGCGAAACGGGGTTGAGCGCAAGCTCCCCCTCCGGCAAGACGAGAAGCCCCCAGAGGTTCAGCCCGGCCGTGAGCGCGGCCGCGCCAGTCAGGGCCTGCGTCAGCCGCGCGAAAAAGCCTCGCCGGCCGCTGATGACAAACAGCAGCGCCGCAGCCGCGAGCGCGGCGACGGCGGGCGCAAGAAGCATCCACGTCATACTCTGCCGGCACTGGACGATCAGCGGACGGAGATAAGAGAGCAGCGGCAGCGTTGCAACGGCTGCATAGTCGGACGCGCAAAGCTCCGCCAGCGCATAAAGGCCCTCGCTCGCCGCTTCGTCGATGCGGTATCCTTCCTCTTCGGCGTATGCAAGCAGCGCCTCGTCGGCACGCTGCGTCCACGCGTCGGCGGAAAATCCGCTCTCCGCGCCCGTGTACAGCGCATCGACGGCCGCGAGAAGATCGGCTTCGATCTCATCCGCGTCGGCGAGAGCGCGCATCGCGTCCGCGCCGACGCCCGCGCCCGCGCCGTAGCTCTGGAAGGTCTCGGCGAGTTCTTCCGCCGCGGCCGCGGCGTAGCCGGAATCGGCCGCCTGCTCTTTGAAAAAGTCCGCGCTGCACAGGGACAGCCGCACGACCGCGACGAGGCCCAGCGTCACGCACATCAGGCAGAGAAGCCACGCCAGCACAAAGGCAAGGGCGCGGCGAGTCCATTCTTTTTTTCGTTCCATCTGTATTCCTCCGCGTCAGCCGTACACCACGCCGGGGCCGGAGACGTATTCCGCATAGACGAAATAGCGGTACGGCGTGCTGCCCAGCTGGCCGAACGGATAACAGGTGTACAAGATCAGATTTTCCTCCTGCACGGTGAAGTCGTAGGCGCTCGTGTCCGTTGCCTCCTTCACCTGCATGTCGGTCACGCGGTACTCATATGTGCCGTAGTACGTCTCGACCGTGACGGTCATACCCAGCTCGACCTGCTCCAGCCCCATGAAGAACGTGCCGACGTGGCCCGCCACCAGGATGGTGCGGCCCTGACCCGGATACCAGCCGCTGGCATAGATGCCCACGCCCTTGTTCAGCTCGGTGTTGGAGTCGCCGTAGTACAGCGGCGCGTCGACGCTCGTGCCGTCGATGTAAATACGGCCGATCTTATCGCCTGCCGCAGGGCAGTCCTCCGCCGTCAGCGTCACCTTGTTGCCGTCGCTCTGAAGCACGACGCCGTCGAACCGGTCGGCGGGCTTTGCGGCATCCTGCGAAAACATCATC
>CALXIU010000054.1 GCA_944388415.1 uncultured Ruthenibacterium sp.
GCTTGAAATTTGAATTTCTGCCCTGTGTAGTCGCTAGTATAGTCGCTATGGTTTTCTTTTTCGCCGTATTTGCAGCTCGCGCCCTGGCGATGGGGAACAGCGCGGACAGAGCCTGGCAGCTCTCACAGCTCGTGGAAGGGGTCTCGACTGCTTTCAACCCCAGCCACGGCAGCCTGTCTTGCGTCAAAACAAACTCCGTATCTTTCGCTTCCGTGCAAGCACGAAAGCGAAAGATACGCAGCTTGCTTCGACGAGGTCGTCGCGCGCGCCGTGCGCGTTTCCCAACCTGCGGTGTTGTCCGCGTTGCTGGTTATTCAGTTGTTTGGGATTGTGATCCCACCCCCATATTTCCCTAAAGAGCACCAAAAGGAGCGCTGCGGCCATTCCCGGCCGCAGCGCTCCTTCATTTCTTTTTTATGGTGCGCTTCGGAATATTCTGTTGCCGGCAGGATTTCCTGCTATGTTTCACATGATAGCACTAGAACAAATGTTCGTCAACGGCCCTTTGCAAAAAATTTCTCTTGCTGATGCTTCTGAATCGAATCGATTCTATCCCTACTTCCGAGAAAGCAGGGACGTTGTATCTGCGGATATACCCGTATGTTGACCCCGATAAAATAACCACAATGTTCCTGTTCGCTACGTCGCCGCTTCTCTCGCAAAGCGGCAATGCAAAATCGTCAATCAAGGGTAACACTCTTAACTCGGATAGCTTAAATCGGAAATCTCCCTGTTCGTCAAGTTTGTATATCCTTCTGATGCTCCACGCCGTCTGCGCACCATTCGTGGGTGATGATGCCGACGCCAAGCTCCCAATCCGCTTCTACGATGGACGCTCGGCTGGCACCGTAAAACTCCGCTGTCGCCTGCAGCACGCCGTCGATGATGGCGTCTGAATTTTCCTCGCTGCGGAGCTGCTGCTCCACACGGCGCAGTGCGCTGCAAAAGGCAACACAGTTTTTGGCGATTTCCCGTTCTTCGGGGCTGTTGACATACATACGCAAGACTCCTTCTTTTTCATTTTCAGATTCGCTTAAAATGCGCAGGGGCTGCCCAATCCCGTGATCGGACAGCCCCTACGTTGTCCGCGTCGGAAAAGCTGCGCACAAATCACAAAATGATTTGCTATTTAGACAGCAAGGGCACGGAAAACGTCGAGAATACGTGTACTGAGCGGATGATCCGCAGCCAGACCGGAATACTGCTCCAGCGCAGCGGCAGCGCCTTGCTCCGCGATCGTCTTTTGCAGCTCCACGCTCTGCGGATCTTCCGCATTGTCGTAGCGCAGTGCCGCTGCCGCGCCGAAGATCAGCTGATCGACCGGCAAGTGGAAGTTGTACGCAGTCAGCAGCGGATTGATGAGCCGGTCGCTTGCGGCAAGTTTGCGGATGGGTTCACGGCCAACCCGCGCAACCTCATCCTGTAAATACGGGTTGTGAAAACGGGCAAAAATGCGGTCGATGTACGCCTGATGCTTCTCCGCGTCCATCGAGAATTTTTTCACCAGCCCCGCACCGCTCTGCTGCATCGCCTTATAGACAATTGGCCCGATAATTGGGTCATTTACGCTGTCAAGGATCGTCTGGTGGCCACGCAGGCAGCCGAGATACGCGCAGATCGCGTGCCCGCTGTTCAGCGTGAAGAGCTTGCGCTCGATGTAGGCCGAGAGGTCGTCCACGACGCTCATGCCGTCGATTTCCGGCAGTTCGCCCCTCCAGCCGGAGCGCTCCACATCCCACTCTGAAAACTCCTCGACCGCGACGTCCAGCGGATCGGCGAAGTCCATCTTCGGCACGATGCGGTCGACCGCGCAGTCGGCAAAGCCAACTTTTTCGTCTGCAAATGCCTTTGTTTCCTCGTCCAGCAGGTCGTAGACCGCACGTTTCAGCTGACTCGTGGCACGGACGGCGTTTTCACACGCGACGATGTTCAGCGGCGCGGCATTGCCCGCAGCCTTCCGCGCGGCGATGCCGGCGGCGATGGGCTTCGCGACGATGGGCAGGATGCGCAGGCCGACGGCGGTCGTGACCAGCTCGGCGGTTTTCAGCGCCTCGGCCAGCTCGGGGCCGGCGGAGCTGATGCCGTCAATGTTCGTGATGGTGAACGCGGCGGGATTCCGATCCTGAATGTGGACGGTGTAGCGGCCCTTGGCGTTGATGGCGTCAATGAGGGTCATATTGACGTCAGCAAACGTGACGTGATAGCCGCTGCGCGACAGGATCGCGCCGATAAACCCGCGGCCAATGTTGCCCGCCCCGATCATAATTGCCTGTTTCATATTGTGCCTCCTGTTAAATCCAGTCAAATTTCGTGTGGGTTTGTTTCAAGGTATCGCCCCATAGCCTGACCGCCGCCCCAAACGGGCGTCTGCAAAATCAGGCTGCGCGGCGATACCGTGAGAAAAATGCGGGAGAGGCTGTTTCCGGCCTCTCCCGCGCGTTTTGTGGGTCAGTTCAAAAAGCGTTCAGGCCGCGATCAGTTGACGCTGGCAACGAGGTCGTTCCAACGGCCGATCATGGCTTCCTTGTTGGCAGTCAGGTAGTCAAAGTCGAGCGGCTTGATCGTCATGCTGCTTTCCTCGGGCAGATCGTTCAGGTCGCAGTTGCCGTTGGAGCCACGGCCGGAAGCGACTTCGGCACGGGCACTCTGGAACTCAGCACTGGAGAGGAGGTCCATCATCGCCTGCGCAGCGACCAGGTTCGGAGCGTTCTTGGTGATGGCAGCGCCGCCAGCCATAGCCGTGTTGCCCTCTTCCATGTAGACGCAATCAACCTGCGCGCCGTCCTTGATCTGGGCGACAACACCGGACTCGTAGGACAGGCCGACAACATATTCGCCGTTGATGACGAGGTTGTAGACGTCCTTGGAGGAAGTGGTGGAGAAGCAGGACGGGAGCAGCTGCTCGATGTAGTTCCAGCCCTTGTCATCGTCGAACTCGTCGCCCATGGTGGCAAGGATGGTCTGAAGCTGACGCCAGCCGGAGGAGGAAGCGTCCGGAGCGGCAAGGATGATCTTGCCCTTCAGTTCCGGATTCAGCAGGTCTTCGTAGCCGTTGATCTCGATGCCCAGCTCGTCGCGGAGCTCGGGGTTGACAACGAGGCACATCAGCTGCACATCGTAGAAGGTGTAGTAGCCAGCCGGATCATGATAGAGCTGCTCGGCGTCACAAGCAGCGGTATACGGCTGCAGAATGTCGTGATAGGTATCGCCGTCCGCCGCAAACATGCCGCCGATGACAACGTCAGCGTCGCAAGTCTCGTCGCTGCGGATACGGGTAGCCAGAGTGCCGACGGAGTCGGACTGGAACTCCAGCTTGCAGTCCGGATAGTACTTCGTCCAGACATCGCGCAGCGCCTGCTGCTCGGTCTCGCCGATGGTGGTGTAAACGGTCAGGGTGCCGGTCACGTCCTTGGCATCGCGGAC
>CALXIU010000055.1 GCA_944388415.1 uncultured Ruthenibacterium sp.
GATCTGATACAGCAGGATGCACGCGCGCTGCACGCCGGGCGCGGCGCGATCATCCACCGTGTTCATCGCGGGCAGCATCTGCAAGATGCGGGAAAAGCATCTGTCGAGCAGCGCCGCGCCCGCGAGGCCGTTTTCCTCGCCGTACTGGGCGCGCCACTCCTCCAGCGCGTTCAGCGAGGCGCAGGCGTCGCATAGCGAGGCGAAGTCCCCGTCGCCGACGAGCAGCTCATCCATCCGGGCCCCGAGCGCAGCGGCGTCCGGCAGGCCCATCAAAAAGCCCTGCACAAGGAGGTCGGCCCCCTCGGCCGCGCGGGACGCGCCGGCCATGCGCTGGCGCAGTTCGGCGGAGCACGCCTCCGGCAATGTTCCGCCGGATGCCGCATGCTCGATGAGCGCCGTCTCCACGCCAACGCTCCAGCGGTATTCCCAGATCTCGCGGATGAGGCTGCGGTCGCGCCGGCGGCGCAGGTCCGGCCCCTTGAGGCGGCGGGCAAAGCCGCATTCGAGGAAGACAGTCTGGTGGAAAAAGCGGCTGATTGCGCGGTGGCGCGGCTTGGAAAAGATGGCGAGCGTCGCCTCCTGCCGCGCGGCGCTGCGGCGCTTCAGGCGCAGCGATCTGCACCGGGCGTCGAAATCCTGCACCAGCGGCGGCACGGGCGCGCCCGCGCAGAGCTCGCCCACCGTTTTTCCGGTGGTCAGGTCGCGCAGCACGCGCAGTGGCTCGCATCCCGCGAGATCCGCCTCGCCCTTCACGAAGCTGCCGAGCACCGCGTCCCGCAGCTCGTACAGGCCGGGGCCGGGCTTTTCGCGCAGCTGCGCGAGCATCCGCGCCTGTTGCAGCGCGCACGTCTCGTCCGCGGCGGAAAGCGTCTCCCCCGCCCGGCGCAGCCGTCGGCCGGCGCGCACGAGGTAGTCCAGCGCCACGCGCTCCCAGACGTCGCCGGGCGCGCCGTCGTGCAGCGCTGCCCAGACGCTCGCCCAATATCCGGGCGCGGGCATCCCGCTGGCGTACCCCGACAGCGCGTCAGCGGCTGGCAGCGTGTAGCGCATCGGATACACGGATTGCGACGACTTCGGCGGCGCGGAAAGCGCCTCGACTCCGGCGGGGTGCAGCAGGCCCTCGATGTGAAAGCCTCCCGCCACCACCAGCACACGGCGGTGCTGCGCCGCGGCCTCGCAAATGCGGCGGGCCATATGCGTCTCACGCGCGAGGCACCCGTCCGCCAGCATTTCCGGTTCCGGCGTGCTTTGCCGGGCCAAAAGGCAGTAGAGGTTCATCTGACGGACAAAAGCCTCGTCGGTCATGGATGGCCCCGCCGTCTCGAAGTATTTCTCCCAGAACTCCTCAAAATCCCGCAGGCCCGTCTTCTCGCACAGCGTCTTCTGAAACGCGTTTCCGGCCAGATGGGCGTCGCTGGCGTAGTTGGGCTTCTCCCCCTCCGCGCGCAGTCCACGCGCCTCCTCTGTGGCGAGCAGGATGCGCGCATAGGGCAGATCGATGAACCTCGCGGGGATGCCGCGCGCCGCGGCGGCGCGCAGCGCCACAAGCTCCGGCGACTGGTCCAGAAACGGGTAGTAGCACCGGCACGTGAGCGTCCCACCCTCCTGACGCGCAAGGCGGCCCTCCGTGTCCTGCCATGTGTAGTAGAGCGCGACGGGGGCCTTCGTGTCCGGGCTCGCGAGCACCGGCAGAAGGTCGTTCGCGTTCTCCGGCCCCTCGATGAGGATGCACTCCGGCGCGTAGCGCTCAATGACGCTCTCAAGGTGCCACGCGCAGGCCGGGCTGTGATGGCGCACCGGGAAGTACACGACAGGCGCGCCGAGGTCGAGCGGGGTCACCGCAGCTTCCTGCGCGCCTCGTAATAGCGTGTCCATGCGCCGCCCTCCCGCTGTGCTCTGTCCCGCACCACCGTGGAAAAATAGCCCTCGATCCTGTCCATGTCCTCGTTTGTCTCCTTGGCCACGGCCCCGACGAGGTTTTCCACGAGGCAGTCCGCGTCCATCTGACCGTCGCCGTAGTACCACGCGGTCATCAGCGTCTGATAATAGACCGACACCGCCTCGGCGGTGCTCATGACGGCGGAGGGCTTCTCGATGCGCCGCCCCTCGGCGGAGACGCCCTCGCGCAGCTCGTGATACGTGACGGCCAGAAGCTCGGCCGCCTCCTCGTCCAGCGGACCGGGGATGCCGGCGGCGCTTGCGAGCGCGCCCGCCTCGTTCAGGATGATCTGCTTTTCCAGAGCGACGTCGCCCACCGGGCGCACCGTCTCGAAGTTGAACCGGCGCTTGAGCGCGCTGGACATCTCGTTGACGCCCTTGTCGCGCGTGTTGGCCGTGCCGATCACGTTGAACCCGGGCCGGGCGAAGAGCAGGCCGGCGTCGCCGAGTTCCGGGATATTCAGCACCTTGTCGCTCAGCGCGCTGATGAGGCAGTCCTGCACCTCGGCCGGGGTGCGGGTGATCTCCTCGAACCGCGTCAGGATGCCCTTCTCCATGCCGACGTAGAGCGGCGCGGGCACGAGCGCCCGGCGGCTGGGGCCGTCCGCCAGCAAGACCGCGTAGTTCCAGCTGTATTTGATCATGTCCTCAAAAAAAAAAAAAGAGGCCGACATCGGGTA
>CALXIU010000056.1 GCA_944388415.1 uncultured Ruthenibacterium sp.
TTGCGGATGGCCTTGCCCATGTTTTCCACCGGCGTCCAGCAGTTGTTCATCTGGCTGACGAACGGCTGGAGCACGGAGGTGCGATCGAACGTGTCGTTCTGCGCCTGGACGAGTTCGTCGGCGGCAATCTCCTCGTTGTCGTTCAGCTCGGTGTTGCAGGGGATCACGCCGCGCAGATCGTAGTGGAGCTGCTGCGCTTCGGCGGAGCCGAGATAGACGGCCAGTTCAATGGCCTGCACCATGTAATCGGTGTTGGTGTTGACGCCGATGGCCTTCGAGCCGGCGTACGCGTACATCTGCTTCTCCTCGCCGTTCAGCGTGTACGTGGGCAGGGCCGCGACGCCCATGTTGTCGCCGAGGATCTCACGGATGGAGGCCGCGTCCCACGAACCGGTGAACATCGCGTTGATGCTGCCGTCGCGCAGGCCGGCGATGCCGGAACCGTCCTGGTCGATCTTGAAGTTCGGATTCTTCACGAGGTCCACGAGATACTCCGTGACCTCCGCGCCCGCCTCGCCGCCGAAGTTCGCGCCGAGCTCCTCCTGCGTGCCGTCTCCGAACAGCGTGCAGCCGTTGCCGAAGTAGAATGCGGGCAGATACCACGAGTTCGTGAACGGGAACGAGACGACGCCCTTCTCCAGCATCGTGTCGAGGTTCTTGACGTCCTCCTCGCTGAACACGGACTTGTCATAGAACATGTACCATGTGTTCGTCGTGAACGGCACGCCGTAGATGTTCCCGTCCAGCGTGACGGAGTCAAGCAGCGCCTCGCTGTTCGTGGCGATCAGCTCGTCGGCGTACTTGCCGCCGAACTTCGCGAGCGCGCCCGCGTCCGTCATCGTCGTGATGGTGTCGTTCGAGTACATGAACACGTCCGCGCTGGCCTCCGGGTCCTGCGAGACGGAACCGGCGGCGCCGGCCTCGTCCGCGATGCCGTAGACGAACGTGATGTCCCACTCGGGATGCAGCTCAGCGAAGCGCTCGCAGCAGGTTTGCAGCCACTCGCCGCTGCTCTTCGACTGATCCTCCGTGGGCGACCACACCATGAGACGGACCTTTTCCTTCCCGCCGTCCGCACTTGACGCACAGCCGGTCAGAAGCATCGCCCCGGCGCACAGCGCGGCGGCCAATCTGGCCAATTTTCTTTTCATTTGCGATTCCTCCTTCACTAATTTTCGCGGATTTGTGTTTCGGAAAGTTTCGTCACTTCAAAATATACTCATCTGAAAGCCGATAGTCAAGCTAAAAAATGGCGAATAAACCAGTTTTTACCCTGTGCACAACGCGCAAAAAGTGAATTTGTCAGGTTCTCACAAACTTTGTTTCGAAACTTTTGTGTTCCCCTCTCCGGTATCCGCGAAGCGCGCAAAATCCGCGGGAAACCGGCTGTTTCGGAGAACGTCGGGAGTTGATTTCTTTTTCCGAAACCCGTATAATGAGAGTATAGTTTCGATTGGAGAGGAGGCGTCCGCGTGGTCACGATCGAGGATATCGCAAAGCGGGTCGGCGTTTCGAAGAGTACAGTTTCGAAAGCGCTCAATGGCGCAACGGATGTCAGTGAGGCCATGCGCGAGTCCATTCTTGGCACAGCCGTTGAAATGGGGTATTCCCGGACGTCACACAGACGGGACGTCAAGACATTCTGTGTGTTCGTGGAAAACATGGCCTATGAGCAGCCGGGAGATTTCGGCTATGACATCATCCTTGGCTTCCGCAAAATGGCCGAGCCGATGGGCTTTGCCGTGGTCGTGGAGGATCTGGACGAGCGCACGCAGAAAGAGACCTCTTACGACCAGTACATGTTGCAGCACAATTATGTGGGCGCGCTGTGCCTCGGGTTTACGCTCACGGACACATGGCTCTATCAGATGCGCTCCAGCCGGACGCCCGCCGTGCTGCTGGACAACTACGTAAAAGCCAATCCCACCACGGCATACATCGGCGTGGACAATCAGGAGGGCATGAATCTGGCCGTCTCCCACCTGAAGAAACTCGGCCATCGCCGCATCGGTTACCTGAGCGGCGCGCTGGGCTCATACATCAATCAGGCGCGCTATTCCGCGTTCTTTCAGGCGCTGCGCCAGTGCGGGCTCCCCTCGGACGCAAAGCTCGGGGGGAACGCGTACCTGTTCTCCGATTGTCTTCAAACGCATTTTCCGCGCATCCTGAAACAGGGTGTGACAGCCATTGTTTGCAGCCACGACCTTCTGGCGCACACGCTGATGATCCACTGTCTTGAGATCGGGTTGCGCATCCCGGAGGACATCAGCATCATCGGCTTTGACGATCTGCCCCTGGCCGCGCATACGATCCCGCCGCTGACGACCGTGCAGCAGATCCGGCCGGAGATCGGACGCAGCGCGTTTTACGCGATGACAAGTCTCATGGGCGGCATCCCCATCAGCACGCTGCTTCTGCACGCAAGGCTCATCACGCGCAAATCGACCGGTCCCGCGCCGGAAAAGCTGCCGGTCGAGTTTCTGCGGTAAATACAGTATTCCCCGAATGACGGCAAAACCGGAACATTGTTTTCAAAAAAGAGGAAAACAATGTCCCGGTTTTTCTTTACAGCTTGATTTTCTCCCGCCGCAACCCCTGATTGCGCGATCGCACGGCGGGCGGTATGGCATTCCCGCGCCGCATCTGGTACAATCGAAGCAAACATGGGAGGTGTTGACATGGATCTGGGAAACCGAATTGCGGAATGCAGGAAAAAGGCCGGACTGTCACAGGAAGCGCTGGCCGCGAAGCTTGATATTTCCCGTCAGGCCGTATCGCGCTGGGAAACCGGGGGTTCACTTAGATAAAGATACCACATCAATCCCACGCTGACTTTTGCTCAACCGATACAGCCGGAGGGCTGGATAACAAGAAAAGGCGGTATGCACCCCGTGGAGGGGTAGCGTACCGCCTGTTTTGTTGTCTGGGGTTTCCAAAGGGGTTCCCCCTTTGGCACACGACTTTGCTTGCAAAGCGTAGTGTGTTATACCTGCTGGCGTGGC
>CALXIU010000057.1 GCA_944388415.1 uncultured Ruthenibacterium sp.
GGGAGGGCAGAGAAGCGCTCCCCTCTGAGAGGAGCTGTCGCGGCGCAGCCGCGACTGAGGGGTGGCGGCAGGGCCTGACCATTCACGCTTGCCTTCGAAGCGTTTCCCTTTGTCCCGCTTCGCGTGCTTTTCCGACAGTGCAAGAGCCCCGGGTCAACCCCGGGGCTCTCGCTTGTTCAAAGGGCGTCAGCCCTCCCATTTCATCATCATCTTCGAGGCCTTGTAGATGTCGCCGCAGCCCAGCGTGATGACAAGGTCGCCCGGCTCGGCGCGCTCCATTACGTGGCGGACCACCTCGTCGAACGTGTTGAACCACACGCTGCCGGGGATCTTCGCCGCAAGGTCCTTCGTGCGCACCGTGTAGTCCTCCGCGCGCTCGCGGCTGCCCATGATCTCCGTCATCACCACGCGGTCGGCCTTCGACAGCACGGCGGCGAAGTCGTCCAGCAGGCGCTCCGTCCGCGTGTACGTGAACGGCTGGAACACGGCCCACACGTGCTTGTAGCCCATCTTCAGCGCCGAACTCAGCGTTACGTCCAGCTCCGCGGGATGGTGGGCGTAGTCGTCGGCGACCGTCACGCCGTTCACCTCGCCCAGGATCTCAAACCGCCGCCCCGCGCCGCGGAACGCCGCGATGCCCGCCGCGCACTCCTCAAACGTGCAGCCCGACATGCTGGCTAGCGCCGTGGCCGCCAGCGCGTTGTAGATGTTGTGATACCCCGGCACGGACAGCTTCAAATGCGCCATCACGCGCCCGTGGATGCGCAGGTCGAACTCATAGAACGACGGGCGGTACTCGCGGATGTTCACCGCCAGATAGTCCGCGTCGCGCCGGATGCCGAACGTGCGGATGTAGCGGTCGACGCCGCTCAGCGCGGCGATCGTGTTGTCGTCGTCGATGTTCGCCAGCACCGTGTGCGTCGTCAGCAGCGCGAACTTGCGGAACGACATCTTGAGGTTCTTCATCGTTTTGAAGTATTCCATGTGGTCGGCGTCGATGTTCAGGATCACACCCACGTGCGGCACGAGGTGCAGGAACGTGTCATGGTACTCGCACGCCTCCACGACGATCTCGTGGCCCGTGCCGTAGCGGCCGTATCCGTCGATGGCGGGCAGCTTCCCGCCGATGACGGCAGCCGGGTCCTTGCCGGCGTCGAAGAGGATCTGCGTTGTCATGGCGGTCGTCGTCGTCTTGCCGTGCGTGCCCGCGATGCAAAGCGGGTGCGGATACGTGTTCGCCACATATCCCAGCAGGATGCTGCGCTCCGCCGTCGGGATGCCGAGGCGCCCGGCCTCCGCCAGCTCCGGGTTGTCGGGATGGATGGCCGCGCTGTAGACGACGAGTTCCGCGCCGTGCACGTTTTCCGCGCGGTGGCCCATCGAGACGTCGATGCCCATCGCGCGCTCGCGGTCGATGATGTCGCCCTCGCTCACGTCGGAACCGGTGATGAGATATCCCGCCGCGTGCAGGATCTGCACCAGCGGAAACATGCCGCTGCCGCCGATGCCGATGAAATGAAGCTTCGTTTTACCGTCCAGCAAATTGGAATTGAATCCGTTCATCCAAACAGCCCACCTTTATCGTGTTTCGTTCAATCGTGCGATGTTGTGTTTCTTATTACAGTATAATATTTTTTTTCAAAAAAATAAACAATTTGAGCAGATTTTTTGTTATACTGTTCCCAAGAAGGCGGGGGAGATGCGGATGAAATGGACTCTTGAAGTGGATCGTGTGGTGGAAAACGCCGGCTTTCGCGTCAGTGAGACGGCGCAGGGGCTTGTATTGCAGACAAAGGGCGACCCGCGCGCGGTGTTCGGGGAACAGCCGCTGCGCATCCTGACGATGTACGTGTGCAGCGCGATGATCGGCGCGAACGTGGAGGCCGACACATTTCTGGCGGCGTGCGATCTCGCGCCTCAGCTGGAGCAGCTGCCGCCCGAGCAGCTGAGCAGCGGCGTGCAGGCCATCCTGATGTCGGAGCACCCGGAGACGGCGGGGCCGCTGGCGGCGTCGGGCGGCCTCGCGCACGTGGGTGTCGGCGAGCCGAGGCGCTGCCTCGGGCCGCTGTGCGAGGTCCCGCGGGAGGCGGCCTCGCGCTGGTGGACGTTTTTCCACCTCTGCGGCGCGGACGTGCCGCGCGTCGCGTGCGCGCTCAAGCTCGACGAGGCGCTCAGCCGCACGCTGACGATCTATCAGAGCCTGTCGGCCTGCGCGCCGCCGGCCGATCTGCTGTCGCTGAAGGTGCGGCTGGGCCGTCTGCCGAAATTCGATTTCGAGGCCGCGGCGAGGACGTTCGCCGTGTTCCAGCCCGCGTGGGCCGATACGGTGGGCCTTTATCAGGCGCTGTGCGCCAGCGGCGAGCCGTACCGCCTCAGCCAGCTGGCCGTCACAGCGCCGGAGCTGACGGCGGCGGGCGTGTCCGGCCGCCGGATGCGCGACGTGCTCTCACAGCTTCTGGCCGCCGTGCAGCGCACGCCGGCGCTCAACACGCCCGCGGCGCTGCTCGCGCTCGCGCGCACGCTGTCCAACTGAACCCGATACATACCAAAACAGGGCCGCCGGTCTATACGACCGGCGGCCCTGTTCATTTACAATCCGAGCGCCTTCTCCATCGCGTCCGCCTGCGTTTCCGCGTCCGCGCACATGACGAGCATCAGCTCGCCGGACGGATACTGCCGCACAATGGCCTGCTTCGCGATGTCATACTGATCGGGCAGATAATTCTCGAACGAGTTACACACGTTGCCCACGTATGCCTGCACCACGGTCAGCGCCATGTCCTCCTGCCCCTCGGCCGGACGGAACACGCCGACGGCGTACGCCTGCGTGATGATGAGCGACGCCGACACGGCGTACTCGTCGAACACGCCGTCGCTCAGCAGCATCGTGTCCGCGGTCATCTGCGCCAGATCCGCGCCCTCCTCGTCCGACACGCCGTTCGGATTTGTCGCCAGCGCCGGCGCGCCGCCCGCCTCAAAGGTCACGATCGGCAGCGCGCTGTTCAGATCGTCTCCGCGCGTCGACTCGATGGCCGCGACGAAGTCCGCGTCGTCCGGAAATCCCGATTCCGCCGGGGAGCACCCGACGGCCAGAGCCGCCAGCAGCGCGGCGGCCAGCAGCATAGCCATGCGTTTCATCTCAAATTCCTCCTTCAGCGCAGCATCGCGCTGTTGTTGACGACTTCCATGCTGTACAAAAACAGCACGTCCTGATCGTCGAATGTGACAAATTGCTCGAGCAGCGGCGTCGCCATATAGCGCAGGTCCAGCAGCGTGATCTTATCATACACCCCGCACAGAAGCGGCGCAAGGCTCGAGGCGAACGAGTCGCGGAAGATCACCAGCTCGCGCCCTGTCCCGGCGTTTGTCGTGACGGTGACGGCGGGCGTCGCGCCTGAGAGATAAACGTCGTACGGGATGGCCGACTCCAGCCGCGCCGTGTCGTATACGTCCGTCACGTCCGGCGCCTGATAGTTGTCCTGCACGGCCGAGTCCGTCGCCGCGCTCGTCAGCCAGACGAGCGTCTCGGGCTGCGCGTCCTCTGCGTCCTCAGCGTACGCGCCGAGAAAGCCGTCAAACGTGTGCGCCTCGAACGCGGACAGATCGACGGAAAATCCCATCGCATCGCCCAGCGCGTCCGCGACGCCCTGCAATCGCTCCTGACGCCAGTGACCGTCCGTGCGGTAGTAGTCGCCCGCGCCGAGCGCCCCCGACAGGCCGATGTGCGTCATGTCCGGCAGCGCCTCGTCCAGCGCGGCGCACACGGCACCGAAGTCGACGCGCGGCGCGCCGTCCGTGAACTGCGCCTTGTCCGGGATGACGGCGCAGAACACGCGGTTGTTCACCATGCAGTACTCCTGCGCGACGCTGCGGATCTTCTCCGCGAAGCGCTCCACCGAGCGCTCGTCCAGCGGCGTGATGTCCTTCACAAGCTCGCCGTCCAGCTCCAGCACGTCAGAGACGGCCGCGGGCGCGGACGAAGAAGTGGAGGAACTGTCCGCGCCCGCGCATGACGCGAGCATCGCGGCGGCGCACACCGCGGCCGCCGCGCGCACAAGCGTTCTCATTTACTGCGCCAGCGCGAGGAAGTTCTCGTGCAGCATCGGCGCGTTGTCCTCGCTCGCCATGATGAGGATCACAAGGTCGCCCACATTGTCGGTGATGACCTGCTCGGCCTCGACGCACACCCACTTGCGCGGGTCGGCCTTCTCGGCCACCTCGTCCTTCAGCGCCTCCGCGGCCTCTTCGCTCTCGGCGCGCAGCAGCACGACGGAGTGCGCCACGGCGCTGATCATCGCCTCGGACGCGAGGCCCTCCGCGTACTCGGTGCTCTCCACGCCCGTGTAATACGTCGAGTTGTCGGCGGTCAGCTCCGTGTTCATCAGGGCGGGCATCTGATTTTCCGGAATGCCCTCATACACCTTCGTCATCAGTTCGTCCAGCGTGCCCTCCACGTGGACCGCGGCGGAGGAAGACGGGGCGGCGGAGGAAGAGGCGCCGCAGGCGGCGAACATCGCCAGCATCAGCGCGGCGGCCAGAATCAGGGAAAGTTTTTTCATCGGTCAATTCTCCTTTTCGTTGATCGAATGTGGATCGTTCGTCATGCACAATACGTTCCAGACGAGCGAAATATTGCGCGCTGTCCGTATGATTTATATTTTTTCCGGCAAGGCCGCGCGATATGTGGCGCGGCGGCGCGCTTCCCGCGCGAAAAGGCGCTGTGCCGCCATCTTGCCACCGCCCCCCGTTCGGTGGTATACTGATTGTGAATCACCGGGAGGAGGGATTGCGTGGCGCAGTCCATCGAGGGGCGCGAGGTGCCCCGCATCATTTTTGAGCGCCTGGCGTCGGCGCCGGAGGAGGGCGTGCGCGTCGCGCTCTGGCTGTTGGAAAACGCCCCGGCCAAGGCGGAACAGGCCGCCGAGGCGCTGGGCGTCTCCGCCGCGTGCGCGCGGGAGGCCGTGTCGTACTGGCGCGGCGCGGGGCTGGAGCTGGAAAAGCAGCGCCGCCCGTCCGTCCGTCTGCGCACGCGCATGACGACGCCCGAGGTCACGGCCGCCGCGGAGGGCGACCCCGCCGTCGCGCTGCTCGTGCAGGAGTGCCAGACGCTGTGCGGCCGCGTCATCACGGAATCGGACGTGAACATTCTGGTGTCGCTGTACGTGGCGGACGGCATCCCCGTGGACGTGATCCTGATCGGCGTCGCGCACTTCGCGGCGCAGGGCAAGGGCGTCCGGTATATGGAAAAGGCGCTGCTCGGCTGGCAGCGCGAGGGCATCATGACGGGCGAGGCCGCCGAGGCGCACCTGAAACTTCTCGCCGAGCGCGCCGAGCGCGAGGCGCGCGTCGCGAAGCTGTTCGGCCTCGAGAGCGACGCCGGGCTCACGCGGGCCGAGCGGGTGCTCATCAACGAGTGGTACGAGACATTCGGCTTCGGCGACGACATGGTCGCCGAGGCGCTGGGTTATGCGGGCGAGCGCCGCACGGTGCGCTACGTCGGCGGCATTTTGCGCAAGTGGTACGGCAAGGGCTGGAAGACGGTGCGCGACGTGATGGCGGAAAGCGCTTCGCAGATGCAGAATGTGCAGACGACGAACCCGCACGCGCGCGATGTGATGAGCGGCGGATTGCGCCGGGCGCCCGTCTTCCACACAGAAGGAGGCGGCGCATGAAAGAGGAATTTCTGACGCGTGCGCTGCGCGAGGTGGACGCGCGCCGTCAGCGCGCGATGGTGCAGGCGGACGAGCGCCGCGCCGCGGCGCACATCGCCGTGCCCGAGCTGCGCGCGCTGGAGATCGCGCGGGCGAACGCCGGCATCCGCGCCGCGCGCCTCGCTGCGATGGGGGCCGCGCGCGGGGAGATCGACGCGGCGCTGGCCGACAGCCGCGCGGCTTTTGCCCGCGCGGACGAGCTTTTGCGCGGGGCGGGCGTTGATCCCGCGTCGCTCGAGCCGCAGTTCACCTGCCCCGTGTGCAGGGACACCGGCCGCGTGTCCGGCCGCCAGTGCGAGTGCGTCGCGCGCCTCATCCGGCAGTACCGGCGCGAGGAGGTCACGCGCCGCGCGCCGCTGTCCCTGTGCCGTTTCGAGACGTTCGACGTCGCCCGGTATCCGGAGACGTACGTCCCGGAACTCGGCATGACCGTGCGCGAGCACATGACGAGCATCCGCGACTACTGCCTCGCCTATGCGGAGCACTTCACCACCAAAGCGCCCAGCCTGTATCTGTGCGGCTACGCGGGGCTGGGCAAGACACATCTGGCGCTGTCCATCGCGGACAGGGTGCTGGAAAAGGGGTTCGACGTGCTGTACGTCAGCGCGCAGGACGCGTTCGCGCGCGTCGAGAAGGAGCGCTTCGGCGAGGGCGGCGGCACAATGGCCGCGATGCTCGCGGCGGAGCTGTTGATCCTCGACGACCTCGGCACCGAGTACATTTCCCCGTACGTCAGCGCGTGCCTGTACGACCTCGTCAACACCCGGCAGCTGCGAAGCCTGCCGACGGTCTACACCAGCAACATCATCACAGACGCGGAGCTGCGCCGCCGTTACACGGAAAAAATCGTCTCGCGTCTGCTGGGCAGCTGCGAGCTGCTCACGTTCTGCGGAGAGGATCTGCGCCTGCGCGGCAAGTAATTGGAAGAGGAGAGAAGTCATGGAGGAAAAATCAGTGAGACAGGAAAACATCATGGGCACAAAGCCCGTCAATCAGCTGCTCGTCGGCATGGCCGTGCCCATCATGCTCAGTATGCTGGTGCAGGCTCTTTATAATATTGTAGACAGCATTTTCGTTTCCATGGTCAGCGAGGCGGCCCTCACCGCCGTCAGCCTTGTGTTCCCGGTGCAGAACCTGATGATCGCCGTCGGCGTCGGCACCGCGGTCGGCATCAACGCCGTGCTGTCCCGCCGCCTCGGCGAGAAAAACTACGAGGCCGCCGAGAAGGTCGCGAACAACGGCATCTTCATCACGGTGCTCAGCTATATCGCCTTCGCCGTGTTCGGCATCGTCGGTTCTCGCCCGCTGCTCGCGGTGATGACGACGAATACGCAGGTCGCGGAGATGGGCGCGCAGTACATGTTCATCTGCACGGTGCTGTCGTTCGGCATGTTCATGCAGATCACCGTCGAGCGCATCTTACAGGTCACCGGCAAGACGGTGTATCAGATGTGCAGCCAGCTCACGGGCGCCATCGTCAACATCATTCTGGACCCCATCATGATCTTCGGCCTCCTCGGCTGCCCGAAGATGGGCGTTGCCGGCGCGGCGCTCGCCACCGTCATCGGCCAGTTCTGCGGCATGTTCGTGGGCCTTGCCATCAACCACGTCAAGAATCACGAGGTTCGACTGAATCTGCGCGGCTTCAAGCCCGAGGGAAGAATCATCCGCTCCATCTATCAGGTCGGTCTGCCGTCCATCATCATGCAGAGCATTTCCAGCGTCATGACCTTCGGCATGAACCAGATCCTGATCGGCTTCACCGAGACGGCCGTCGCCGTGTTCGGCGTGTACTTCAAGCTCCAGAGCTTCGTGTTCATGCCGGTGTTCGGCGTCACCAATGCGCTTGTGCCCATCGTCGGCTACAACTACGGCGCGCAGCAGAAGACGCGCATTTTGCAGACCATCAAGCTCGCGTGCATCATGTCCGTGTCCATCATGGCGATCGGCACGCTGATCTTCCAGCTCGCGCCCGACCTGCTGATGGCCATGTTCCAGGCGTCCGATGCGATGAAGCAGATCGGCGGCTACGCGCTGCGCCTCATCTCGCTCAGCTTCATCCTCGCGGGCGTCGACATCGTGTTCTCGTCGATGTTCCAGGCGATGGGCGACGGCGTCAAGAGCCTGATGATGAGCGCCGTGCGCCAGCTCGTCGTGCTGCTGCCGTGCGCGTACCTGTTCTCGCTGACGGGAGAGCTGAACGCCGTCTGGCTCAGTTTCCTCGCCGCGGAGCTCGTCTCGTTCGCGCTTGGAATCATCTTTTTTCGCAAAATCTACCGCAGGACCATTTCCCGTCTGCCCAACTAACCGTTTGTTTGAAACACGCCTGACGGCGCAGAAATGAATGAATATCGGAGGAACAGCATGAAACAGGATATGATCGCGGTCGTCGACCTCGGAAGCACCCGCAACACGGACGTGGCGCGCGCCGTTCGCGCCCTCGGCGTGTACAGCGAGATCTGCAACTACGACGTCACGGCCAAAGAACTGCTCGCAATGCCCAACGTGCGCGGCATCATTGCCAACGGCGGCCCGAACGACGTCGTGGACGGCGTGAAGATTCGTCTCAGCGACGAGATTCGCGCCGCGGGACTGCCCATCTACACGTTCGACTACGACGGCGACGGCCCCGCCAACGAGATGCCCGCCGAGGAGGCCGACATCGCCGAAGCGCTGCGCGCCTTTGTGTTCGACACCTGCAAGGCTCAGCCCAACTGGAACATGCAGAACTTCATCGACGATCAGATCGAGCAGATTCGCCGTCAGGTCGGCGACAAAAAGGTGCTGCTCGCGCTGTCGGGCGGCGTCGATTCATCCGTCGTCGCGGCGCTGCTGCTGAAAGCCGTCGGCGATCAGCTCACGTGCGTGCACGTCAACCACGGCCTGCTGCGCAAGGGCGAGCCGGAACAGGTCGTCCGCGTGTTCAAGGATGAGCTGAACGCCAATCTCGTCTACGTCGACGCCACCGACCGCTTCCTTGACAAGCTCGCGGGCGTCGCCGACCCCGAACAGAAGCGCAAGATCATCGGCGCCGAGTTCATCCGCGTCTTCGAGGAAGAGGCCCGCAAGCTCGATGGCATCGCCTTCCTCGGCCAGGGCACCATCTACCCCGACAT
>CALXIU010000058.1 GCA_944388415.1 uncultured Ruthenibacterium sp.
TTTATTTATTGCGTGCGGATGCCTCGCGGTACTTCTGCGGCGTCATGCCGCAGGCCTCCTTGAATTTCTGCGTGAAATAGCTCTGCGAATTGTATTGCAGGCAGGCGCTGATCTCCGCCAGCGTGTAGTCTGAGTTCGCCAGCAGGTATTTTGCCTCGCGGATCTTCTCGCGGCCGATGTAGTCCGTGATCGAAAGCCCCGTCTCCTCTTTGAACTTGATCGAGACGCTGCGCGTGCACAGGCCGCACAGGTCGGCCATGTCTTTCACGCGGATGCTCTCGTGCAGATGCTTGTCGATGTAGTCCACGCACTTCTGTACAGCAGAGGTGTACCGGCGGCCGGCGCGGCACTCCCGCACGCGCTTGCAGAACTCCACCGCCATCTGGTACGTCAGCGCGTTGATCGCCGACGGGTCGAACATCCTGTCCATCTGCTGGCAGTAGACGTCGCTCAGCGAGAAGGCCGTCTCCTGCGGCAGCCCGCCGCGGATGGCCGCGCGCGTCAAGAGCGTCGCGAATGAGATGAAGGTGTACTTCGTCTGCGTCATCGGATTTGCCGACATCATTCCCACGTCGCCCGACACGGGGCGGTTGAGACACGCGTTCAGTTCCGCCAGGTTCCCGGCCTCCAGCGCCGCGCACACGCCCTCCTCAAACCCGAGGTCGGTGTGGTACGCCAGCGTCTCCCGCGTCTGGAACAGCTCGTCCGACGCGTCCCCTTCCGGTGTGGGCTGCATCGGGCTGTTCGACAACAGCAGGTCGGAGCTGGATACATTGCGGCCGCTGCCCAGAAAAATGAGCAGCGAGAACGCGGCGTAGAATTTCCGCAGCGAGAACGTGGGCAGCGTCATCAGGAAATCGCACAGGCGCACCAGCTTTTCCGGCTGCGCGATGGGGCGGAAGATCTGCATCAGATCCTGCCGCTTTTTGGAAAACGGCCCGACCGGCCCCGCGATGAGAAACATCTCGTCGCTCAGCTGCGCGATGCCTGTAAACAGGCCGATGTCAAACAGAAGCGCCAGCGGGTGAGCGGCGTCGCGCTTTTGCAGACGGAAGTCCAGCAGCGCGTATTCATAATAGCTCGGGCGGATGTAGTCCAGATCGCACGACGAGCCGTGCAGCGGCTTCCCGTCGGCGCTGCACAGGCAGTAGGGGAGGCCGCAGGCCTCCGCAGCGTTGTCCATCTGGGAAATGATCTCATTCAGCTCCATCGGCGACACCTCCAAAATCTATCGTAATTATAACATGTTTTTTGCTAATATGATATATCCGAAACCATGTTTTTGATAAACTGATTCCAGAACAAAGCGGAAATTATGAAGGAGGAAATCATCATGGCAAGAAAACCGCTTGGCAAGGACAAATTCGGAGTTCAAAAGGTCATGCGCATCGGCGACTACTTCGGCGATTCGCTCGGCCAGTTCGCCCTGAACGCAGTGAGTGGCCTCGTCGGCCAGCTCACATTCTTCTACACTGACAAGGTCGGCCTCGCCGCTGCAGCGGTAGGCACGTTGTTTTTCCTGAGCAAGATCGTCGACGCGTTCACCGATCTTATCATGGGCAACATCGTCGACCACACGGCCCCCGGCAAGGAGCGCTACCGCCCGTGGCTGCTCAAGGGCGGCATCCCCGGCGCGATCATGATCTTGCTGCTGTTCACGGTGCCCAACGTCGGAGACGCTGGACGCCTCGCGTACATGTTCGTGACGAACCTGCTCCTGACGGCGGTGTTCTACACGGCCATCTGCATCCCGTACAGCTCCCTGATGGTGGTCCGCACCAACAGTCAGGAGGAGCGCGGCACAATGGGTACATGGCGCGCCGCCGCGGGTTATGTGTCCGGTATGATCATCGTCATCGCCACCATCCCTGTCACCAACATGCTCGGCGGCACGCAGGAAGCGTGGATCAAGTACGGCGCCGTGTTCGCCCTGTTCGTGGCGCTCTGCTTCCTGATCTGCTACAAGACGAGCCGCGAGACCGCGTCGTCCAAAGAGACCCCGGCCGAGACGCAGCCCGCTGCGCCGGAAGAGGAGAGCCTGCCCTTCATGCAGATGATCGGCAAACTGTTCCGCAACAAGTACTGGGTCATGGTCCTCGTCGCGAACCTCTGCGCCAATGTCTCGTACGGCCTGTCCAACTCGTCCGGCACCTATTACGCCAAGTGGATCTACGGCGATGAAAACCTTGTCGGCATCCTGGGCGCCGTCGGAATGATCCCCACGCTCGTCGGCTTCATTCTCGTCACGCCGATGATCAAGAAACTGGGCGTCACGAAGACGCTGCGCGTGTCGTTCCTGATCGGCGTCGTTGCCAACGCGCTGCGCCTGATCAACCCGACGCACTTTGTCTACAACACCACGCTGGGCTGCTTCTCCAGCTTCGCGAACATCCCGATGATGTGCCTGATGGGCGTCATGACCGCCATGACGATCGACTACAACGAGTATCAGTACGGCACCCGCATGGTCGCGTGCAGCCAAAGCGCGAGCAGCTTCGGCTGCAAGATCGGCAACGGCCTCGGCGCGTCGATGGTCGCGTGGCTGCTGGGCCTCGCGGGCTATCTGGGCGCCGCCGCGACGGAGCTCACCCCGGCCGTGCGCCAGGCGATCTACGGCTTCTCCATCTATGTGCCTCTGGCCCTGTTCGTCATCATGCTGGTGATCTCGCTGCGCTTTGACCTCGAGGCGCGCCTGCCGGGCATCCGTCAGGAGATCGCCGCACGCAAGAGCAAGGTGTGAGGATCCCTCTGAGAACGCAGAAGGAGCAGAAATGATGAATCAGCAGATCGCAGAGATCCTGCAAGCAATGATCCTCAAGGAGAAGATCGCGCTGTGCAACGGCGCGGACTTCTGGAACAGTAAGGCGATGGATGCGTACGGCATCCCCGCCATCGCAATGAGCGACGGTCCGCACGGCGTGCGCTGCCAGAAGGGCAGCGGCGACATGCTGGGCGTCAACAACTCCGAGCCCGCCACCTGCTTTCCCACTGCTGTGACGAGCGGCGCGACGTGGGACGAAGAACTTCTCTTCGCCGAGGGCAAAGCCATCGGCGAGGAGGGCCTCTCCTACGGCGTCGACGTCGTGCTCGGCCCGGGCGTCAACATCAAGCGCAATCCGCTGTGCGGGCGCAATTTCGAGTACTTCTCCGAGGACCCGTTCATCGCCGGCGCGATGGGCGCGGCGTGGGTGAAGGGCGCGCAGAGCGCCGGCGCGGGCGCGAGCCTCAAGCACTTCGCCGCCAACAATCAGGAGTACAAGCGCTTCAACGGCAACAGTCAGGTGGACGAGCGTACGCTGCGCGAGCTCTACCTGCCCGCGTTCGAGACGGTCGTGAAGCAGGCGCAGCCGGAGACAGTCATGTGCAGCTATCCGCGCATCAATAACGTCCACGCCAGCGACAACAAGTGGCTTCTCACCGACGTGCTGCGCACGGAGTGGGGCTTTGAGGGCCTCGTCGTCACCGACTGGGGCGCACTGTGCAACCGCGTCCGCGCGATGCGCGCGGGCTGCGACCTCTCGATGCCCGGCGGCAGCGACTACATGGAGGACTGGGTCGAGGACGCGGTGCGCGACGGCGGCCTGCCCGAGAGCGCCGTGGACGCCTGTGCCGCGCGGGTGATCGCGCTGGCGCTGAAGGGCGATAATCGGCCGAAAAACCGCCTGTTTGACCGCGAGGCGCACGACGCGCTGGCACGAAAGATCGCAGAGAGCGGCGCGGTGCTTTTGAAAAACGAGGACGGCATCCTGCCCGTGCAGCCCGAGAAAATCGCGCTCATCGGCGAGATGGCGCGCACGATGCGCTATCAGGGCGCGGGGTCGAGCCACATCAACCCCACGCAGTTGACGAGCCTGTGCGACGCGCTGCCCGGCGTGCCGTTTGCTGCGGGCTGCGACGAGAAGGGGAATGTGACCGAGGAGAGCCTCTCCGAAGCGGCCGCCGCAGCGAAGTCGGCCAAGGTCGCTGTCGTCTGCGCGGGTCTGCCCGACCTCTATGAATCCGAGGGCTTTGACCGCGAGACGATGACGATGCCCGAGGGACACATCCGCCTGATCGAGACCGTCGCCGCGGCCAACCCGAACACGGTGGTCGTGCTGTTCTGCGGCAGCGCCGTCGAGACGCCGTGGATCGACAAGGTCAAAGCGGTGCTCTACATGGGCCTGCCCGGCCAGGCGGGCGGCGCGGCGGCTGCAAACCTGCTGACGGGTGCGGTCAACCCGTCCGGCAAGCTGACGGAGACGTGGCCGCTCGTGTACGGCGACGTTCCCAGCCGCGACACCTTCGGCAAAAAGGTGACGCATTACAAAGAGGGCCTGTACGTCGGCTACCGCTATTACGACAAGGCGGGCAAGGCCGTCCGCTTCCCGTTCGGCCACGGGCTGAGTTACACGCAGTTTGCGTAC
>CALXIU010000059.1 GCA_944388415.1 uncultured Ruthenibacterium sp.
AAAAATGGCGTCGGGATTCCCGGGCATGTACCGGGAATCCCGACACCCTCACCGGCCTTCCGGGAAGGGCCGGTTTTGCCTTTACAGTGTCAGCAGCTCGCGCAGATCGTCGATCACCCTCGCGCCCGTCGCCGCAAGCGTCGCCCGCGGCTGATGGCCGCCGGAGTAGAGCACGCTCCGCACGCCCAGCGCCCCGGCCGTTTCGTGGTCGTGCACACTGTCGCCCACCATCGCGGCGCGCGACGTGTCGACGCCGCTCGTCTCCATCCAGCGCTTGCCTCGCTGCGTCTTGCTGGCGGCGTACACATTGTCGAGGCCCAGCAGCTCGTCGAAGTACTCCGTCACGCCGTAGTGGTCGGCCTGGCGGCGCAGCGTGTCCGTCGAAGAGGCGGACAGCACCACCTGACGCACGCCGCGCTCGCGCAGCGCGGCCAGCACGTCGCGCGCGCCGGGCGTCATCGGGCATGCGAAGCTGGCGGGCACGTACAGGTCCATATATTCGTGCGCCAGCTCTTTGTAGGGATGACGGGAGAAATCAAACCCCGCGCGGACATAGTACGCCTCAATGGGAAACCCGAAGATGTCCTTGTACGCGTCGATCCCGCCGACGGGCGGGTACCCGTGGCGCGTCAGCATTTCATTCAGCAGGCGGCAGCACAAATCGACGTCGTCCATCAGCGTGCCGTTCCAGTCCCAGATCAGCGTATCCAGCATGTTACCACTCCGTAAAGATTCGTTTCAGCGCGGGCGTCTTCTCGATCACGTGCACAAGCGCGATGCCGAGAATGCCGACGCTGATCGCCTGTCCGATGCCCACCGTCAGCATGTTGAACGCCAGCATCCCGAGGCTCGCCGTCTCCGGCATGAAGATGTACGTGACCTCCGCGCCCACGATGACGGCGTTCACTAGGATGGGCGGCAGGCACGCGGCCAGCGGCAGTCCCTTCTTTGTGCGCAGCTTGCGCAGGCGGTACGTCATCACGGCGGCGATCAGCGTCGCGCCGGTGCCCAGAAGCATGTCCCACGGGCTCGCGCTCAGCAGGTTCGCCAGAAAGCAGCCGATGGTCACGGACACGACGGCGTCCGGCGTGAACAGCGGCAGCAGCGTCAGCGCCTCGCTGACGCGCACCTGGATGGCGCCGTACGAAAACGGCTGCAAAATGACGCACAGCACCACATAGATGGCCGCGATGGCCGAGCCGCGCGTGATGCGGATGAGGTTTCGGACAAGTCGGTTTCTGTTCATATTCTGTTTTCTCCAGCGATCGTATTTTAACCGCGCGGTATCGCCGGGCCGCGCGGCTGGCCGCGCACGGCAAAGCGGCAGGGACCTTTCTGCCGGCGGTTTGCATATGGCGCGGAGGGCACAAAATGATAAGTTGCCCATGCATCCTATTATACAACGCTTGTCAAGGGCGCGCTGCAGTGATAAAATATCAGCGAATGTGCAATTTTTCGCAGGGGAGGAGAAGTTCTGTGCACAAAAAAGCGATCCGCGCGGCCTTCCGGAGCACCATTCCGGTGCTGACGGGCTACGCGTTCCTCGGCCTCGCGTACGGCGTGCTGATGTCCGGCGCGGGCCATCCGTTCTGGCTGACGCTTCTCGTCAGTCTGTTCGTCTACGCGGGCAGCATGCAGTACGCCGCCGTGTCGGTGCTGGCTGCGCCGTTCAATCCCGTCGGCGTGCTGGTGCTGACGCTGATGATCAACGCGCGCCATCTCTTCTACGGCGTCTCGATGCTGCGCGAGTACCGTGCGGCGGGAAAGTACGCGCCGTACCTCATCTTCTCGCTGACGGACGAGACGTTCTCCGTCAACATCTCGGCCTGCGTGCCGGACGGCGTGCCGCGCCCCGTGTTCTATTTCTGGACGTCCGCGCTCGACCAGCTCTACTGGGTCGCCGCGTCCGTGCTGGGCGCGCTCGCGGGCAACCTCATCACGTTTGACACCACAGGTATCGACTTCGTGATGACGGCGCTCTTCGTCTCCATCGTCACCGGCCAGTGGCTCGACTCAAAGGAACACCGCCCCGCGCTCGCGGGCATCTGCGGCTCGCTCGTCTGCCTCGCCGTGTTCGGCGCGGACGACTTCATCCTGCCCGCGATGGCCGTCATCGTGCTGGCGCTTCTGGCGATGCGCCGCCCCATCGAGCGAAAGGAGGCGGAAAACGCATGACCACCGTTCAGACTGTCGTCACCGTCGCCGTCATCGCGCTGGGCACGATGCTCACGCGCTTCGCGCCGTTCCTCGTACTGCGCTCGCGCGAGCTGCCGCCGTGGGTCGCCTACCTCGGCAAGACGCTCCCGTGCGCCGTCATGGGCCTGCTCGTCGTCTACTGCCTGAAAAACGTCGACCTCACGTCGCACCCGTTCGGGATCCCCGAGCTTGCGAGCGTCGCAGTCGTCGCAGCGCTGCACGTGTGGAAGCGCAGCACGCTTCTCTCCATCGCGGGCGGCACGGCGCTGTACATGCTGCTCATCCGGCTGGTGTGACTTTCCGGTCTCCGGACCGTGAGATCTTTTGACGAATCGGGCATACTTTCCTCGTCTTATAGAACAGAACGCAAGCGGAGGTGCTTCGCCATGAGAGAGGAAATGACAAACCGGCATCTGGGCCTCACACAGGCCGAAGCCGAACGCCGCGCCGCGGCAGGGCAGGCGAATGTCTCGCCGCGCCCGCTGTCCAAGACGCCCGCGCAGATCGTGCGCGACAATGTGTGCACATGGTTCAACCTGCTGTTCGCCGTGCTGGGCGTGTGCCTCGCCGCCGTGGGCGCGTACCGCGAGATGCTGTTTTTGCTCGTCGTCGTGTGCAACGCGCTCGTCGGAATCGTGCAGGAGATGCGCGTGCGCCGCGCGCTGAATAAAATCGCGCTGCTCTCCGCGCGCACCGCCCGCGCCGTGCGCGACGGGAAGACGGTCACGCTGCCGACGGACAGCCTCGTGCGGGGCGACATCGTGGAGCTCGCCCCGGGCGACGAGGTGTGCGCCGACGCCGTCGTCGCATCGGGACGCGTCGAGGTGAACGAATCCCTCGTCACCGGCGAGGCGGACGCCGTCACGCGCGCGGAGGGGGACGAGCTTCTCT
>CALXIU010000060.1 GCA_944388415.1 uncultured Ruthenibacterium sp.
GTTCCAGTGCGCCATGTAGTTCGTGAATGCGTTGTCGTCGACGTGCTCCTTGTACTCGTCAGGGCCGACGACGTCAAGGATGTGCAGCTTGCCGTCCGCGCCCTCGGTCATGCGGCTGACCCAGTAGATGGCGGTGTCCATCATCAGCTCATAGCCCGCGTCATCCATGAATTTCCGGTCGCCGGTGACGGTGCAGTACTGCCACAGGCCGTAGACGACGTCTGCGGTGATGTGCTCCTCGATAAAGCCGGACCAGATCTTCGTCGGCAGGCCGGTGATGATGTCGGCCGCGCCCCAGACGGGCGTGACCTCGCCGTCGTCGAGCCACGCGGACTCCCACGGGAACTGCGCGCCCTTGTAGTGGTTGCCCTTCGCCTTCTTGTGCGCACCGGGCAGGGACTGATAGCGGTATTCCTCAAGCTTCTTCGCGATGGCCGGGTCCGTGAACGTAAAATAGGGCAGAATGAACATCTCGGTATCCCAGAATGTGTGCCCCTTGTACGCCTCGCCGGACAGGCCCTTCGCGCCGACATTCATGCGGTTGTCGTGCGCGGGGGTCATCACATACAGGTGATATTGTGCGAAGCGAAGCGCCAGCGCGTCCGTCTCGCATGAACTCTCGACGTTGACCGGAACATTGTCCCACACGCGGCGCGCCCAAGCGGCCGCGCTCTCCTCGGCCAGCGCAGCATAGCCCATCTGCTGGACCTGCCCGGCCTCAGCCAGCGTGCGCTTTTGCATCTCTTTGAAACTGATGCCCGCCGCGTCAAGGTCGCGGCTGGTGTGGACGGTGGTGATCTTTTCAAAACACAGCGTCTTGCCTGCGGGCACATAGAGCGTGTAGCGCATGTCGATGCGGCGGCGCTCCATCGTGATGAAGCCTTTCTCCGGGCGCTCGCCGGTTTCGTCAAAGAACCGCACCGCGGTGTTGAAGAAGAAGTCGATGCCGCTCTGCGTCGTCGTCTGCGTGTACTGCATGACGCGGCCGTCATACAGGCGCTTCTCGCCCTCGCTGAAATGCTGGCTGCCGGTGTTTGTCATCTGACCGTTGATCCCCGTCTCGACGACAAGCGTGACATCTGTCTCCGGTGTGAAGGTTACCTGCTGCGCGATTACGTGCAGACGCTCGAGGCTGACGATGCGGCGGAACTCGAACTTCGCGGCGTCGCCCTTCGGGGACGTCCAGCGCACGCTGCGCGTGACCTCGCCTGTCCTGAGGTTCAGCTCCCGGCGATAGCCGTCCGCCGCGCCCTGCGTCAGGTCGAAACGGGCGCCGTTGACGCGGAGCGTCATGGCCAGCACGTCGGCCGCGTTGGGCAGTTCCGTGACCTCGTTCTCATCAAACTTGTTGAATGTGCCCGCCACAAACAGGTTGCGCTGCTCGCCGAGGTAGCGCTCCTCAGTGGCACAGCGCAGACCCATGTAGCCGTTGCCCTGACACATGACGGCCTCGCACTTGCCCAAAAGCTCCGGGTCGAATCCGGACTCCGCGAGCACCCAGTCCCTTGCACCGGAGTAATCCATCAGCGTCTTTTTTTCTGCCATACAAAAACCTTCTTCCTTCGCCGGCCGTGTCCTCGGTCGGCGATTTAATGATAAAAATAGTGATTGGAAAAGCCCATCAGAAAGACGAATCCACACAGAGCCGCACCCGCGCTGAACAAAAGCGGAAGGCCAAGCAGCCAGAATGCCGCTGTCAAAACGGCGCCTGACGGGACGTAGATGCGCACGCTCTTCGCGAAGTCGTTTGTATTGCGGTACGCCCGCGCGCACAGCCACGCGGCCAGCGCCGCCGCCGCGAGCGCCGCAACGATCAGCAGCGGATTTGTCGTGACGAGCACAGAATCCGCCATCTGCTCCTGTGTCATGAACGCCCCTCCTCTTCCCTGCCGCGCTGCCACCGCGTGATGACGCGCGTGCGGCCCGCCGCGTCGTGCAGAGTCTCGCCCTTGAGCAGATAGAAAATCAGGCTTGCCGCCGCGATGATCCATCCGAAGCGCGGCAGAAAATACGTCGCCTTCACCATCTCACACAGGCCGAGATACAGCATCGGCGCGCGCCCGCCATCCCTGTCGGCGACGCACAGCTTCCCGAAATACTTGCCCAGCGTCGCACCGCCCAGCGAGTCCTCGCACACCGCCGAGTAGACGGCCAGCAGGATCAGGAAAAAATAGCTCGCCGTCGTTGCGTCGACGGCCATCACGCCCATCATCAGCAGCTGAACGGGAAGCATGACGAGCAGTACGTCGATCGACCCGCACAAAATTCTCAACAGCAGCATTTTTCCGCGCATTGACATATCCCTCCTTGGTTGCCCTGCAGTATGCGAGGCAGCGAGCAAAAACGTTTTCGACACCAAAAGAATACCATAAACAAATGCATTTGGATAGATAAAAGAACCGCCAAACTTGCACGAGCAGGTTTGGCGGTTCTGGATAATTTCGAAAATGTTTTCGCTTTTTTATGGCGCGGCGGTTCGCCGCAGGATGAGGTCGAAGTCGACGGTGGGCAGCGGTGCGTCCGTCTCGCCGTGCAGCATCCGATAGACGGCTTCGCCCGCGACGCATCCAAGTTGATACGGATCCTGCTGGATAGTAGACACGCCGCCGAAGAGATATTTTGCGATCGGGATGTCGTCAAACCCGACGACGTCGATGTCCGTTCCCGGCACCATGCCAAGCTGGCCGATCGCACGGCACGCGCCGATGGCCATGAGGTCGCTGGCGGCAAAAATGGCGGTGATGCGCGGAAAGCGGTGTAAAAGCTCGAGCGTAGCCTGAATGGCCTTGCCCTCGTCGAAATCACAGTAACGCAGATAGTCCGGATTCGGCGCAAGACCCAGTTTCTCGAATGCGAGGCGGTATCCGCGGTAGCGTTTGCGCGACACCTCAGCCGCGGGCGTGCCGTTGAGCATCGCGACATCGCGATGGCCTTTTTTCAGAAGGAACTCGGTGGCGCGCTGCGCGGCGGCCACATTGTCGATGGAGACATTGTAGAGGTTGCGCCCCTTTTCGTCCATGTCGATCAATGCAACGGGCAAATCGATCTCTTTCATCTGATCAATGTACGGGTCGCCGAGGCGGAAGCCGCTGGCGACGATGCCGTTGACGCTTTTCTGACGGCAAAGCTGAAGCAGCGGCATGGACTCCTGCTCTTGCGAGCTGGTGGTAAGCAACATAAAATCGCAGTTGCGCCGCTTACAGATGTAATGTGTGCCGGAGAGGATCCCAAAAACAAATCCGCTGGGATCTTCGCTGCGAAGGCCGTTGACAAGGAGTGCGATGGTCGTCGTTTCCACTTTCCCACCCATGTTGCGGGCGTTTGTGTCGGCAACATAATTCAGCTTGTTCGCAACGTCCAGTACTCGCTTGCGCGTCTCCGGATTGACATCCTGATACCCGTTCAGCGCTTTCGACACCGTTGCCACAGATACGCCTGCTTCCTTCGCCACATCCCGAATATTCGTCCTTCGCATCCACAGCATCCTCCTCTACTCAACTATATTTTAGCGGACAGCTTCTTCGCCGTCAACGATTGTTCCTTTGTTCCACGCCCGTTTTTCCTCATTTTGTATGTGTCAAATATCCATGCTGTCAATTTTGCCGTCCCTCTTGATCCGAAAGGCATTTCCAATATGCCTCGGCGGAAGCACGATCCTCATACTCAAGATATGTGGAAAGGCCGAAAGCAAATGTGCGGTCTGCCTCATCGAGCGTTTCCGGCCAAACACCTTCGCCGCACACAGCGCGTGCAATCGCTGCACGCCTCGCCGGCGCCAGAAGCGCTTCTGCCTGCTCAAATGTCACACGATCAACCTCCTTCTGAAAGAGAGCATATCACAAAGCCTGCTGGTTGTCCATGTGATGGTCGAAATGCTGCACCTCGGCAGACTGAAAGCTGGACCGTCAGACAGCTGATACAACAAAAGCGGGCCGTCCTTCATCGGCCCGCCAGATGTTGACGCGGAAGAAAAAGCACTGCGCTCAACGGCAGTCTCATGCACGATTCAGCAGTCATACGCCCAAATTCAAATAGCCCGCAAACGTCACCCAGACAAGACACGGAACTTGAAGCCATGCAGCGGGGCGGTCCGCTTTGCGGAACATGCAGATCATATACAGAATCGCGGCCCACATTGCCAAAAGACAAAGGAACGCAAAGCTGAATCTCTGCAAGTTAAAAAAGATGATGCTCCAGAAGAAATTCAGTGTGAGTTGAATAAAGAAGAACAAAAGGCCTTCGGATCGCGCTTTGGACGAATGAGCAAGCCAGATCCTTGCAGCGCCGATTCCCATCAGCAGATACAGGAACGCCCAGATGACCGGAAAAACGATACCGGGCGGTGACAGCGGCGGCTTGGTGATCGTTTCTGCATAAATCGCTACATTTTGCCGGGTCAGAAATCCCGAAAGCGCCCCGACCGCCTCCACGCCCAGGATCCACAACGCATACACTTTCTATGCGGCATGTTTCATACAATTGATCCCTCCTGCCATAGCCTATGCGATTTCACCCCAATCTATGCGCAGTTTGACCTTTTTGATGTGTCTTCTGGCCTTTTCCACGCTTATGTGATATAATACCTATTTATAAATTTGTCTGACTGCGAGGTGTCGGGAATGGCGATAGAAAATGGCGCGTGGATCATGCGTGGTCTCGATTGGAACGATCCCTACCGCATCCGCAGCTGGCAGGAGTTGATCCGATGGGTCGACGATGTAGGCTTTCTTCCGCTTTTTCGGAACGAGATCGACGGCTTTTCCGCCGAGGAGCACACCTTCGGCCCTGCGTGGTGGAGCGGCGACCCCGAGCAGGACCCGTGGGAGTGGCGTCAGCTCATCGCGCGCAGCGGCCAGGTGGCCTACGGCAAGTTTTTCGGCAAAAAGGCCGGATTCATTTCGAAGGCATGGTTTCCTCACTTTGCCAACTGGCGGCGGGACGGTTACGACTTTGACAGCCGCTGGGACGAAGAGCTCGCCAGTCTGCGGCAAAAGCGCGTCATGGATCAGTTTGCGGACAAAGATGAGCTCTATTCATTCGAGCTCCGCCGGCTGGCCGGCTTCGGCAAAGAGGGAGAGAAGAATTTCGAGGGAACGGTGACCGATCTGCAGATGAGCGGATATCTGCTGATCCGCGATTTCCGGCAGCGTCAGAACAAGCGCGGGCAGCCATACGGTTGGCCCATCTCCGTCTACGCCACGCCAGAAACACTGTGGGGCTACGAACACATCGCCTCCGCCTATTCCGTGAGGCCGGCGGAGTCCGAAGAGCTGATCGGCCGTCAGATCCGGCAGCATTTTCCGGCGGCCGACGCGAAGGCGCTTCGCACTGTGCTGGGCGGTATCTGACGCAGCCGGCGCAGCATCATTCATTGCGGAGGATCTTTTATGAAAAAATGCAGCATCACCGTCATGCGCATCACCCGGTATGAAGATCTGATGGCGCAGTACGAAAATCCCATTGAACACGCCTGCGAGATGCGGGTCGGACAGGTGTTCGTTGCGAACGGCTGGCAAAAGCCGGACGGATTTTGCCAGAGCGCGTGGGACACCCTCTCCTCTTTCGTGCTGGCACTGAGTCACGGTGGGGAAAATTTCTATGACGGGTGGATGAAAAACCCACGTTCCGCCATGCTCTCGTGCAACGACGGCTTTCGTCCGGTGAGCTTTCTGGTGGAGGCGCTTGACGAGGAAGCGGACCAAGGATTCGATACGATCAAGTGAATATCACAAGGAGGAAATGATCATGAAAACCGCCATCTGCTACTATTCCCGCCACCACGGGAACACACGCAAGCTCCTGGAGGCCATGGCCCGGGAGGGCGGCGTTGACCTCATCGACGTGACCGTGCGTCAGGCCGTCCGGCTGGAGGAATATGACTGCATCGGCATTGCGTCCGGCATATACGCCTTTGCATTCCACAAAGCCGTCGTGGAGTTTGCCCGGCAGTATCTGCCCGAGGGCAAGCCGGTGTTTTTCGTCTACACGTACGGCGGCACAAAGGGCACCGGCGCGAAGGCCGTGGCGCAGATCGCCGCGGAGAAAAACTGCAAGGTGCTGGGCGAATTCGGATGCACGGGCTACAACACCTTCGGGCCTTTCAAGCTCGTAGGCGGGAGCGCAAAAGGGCATCCGGACGCGCAGGATCTGGAAAACGCGCGCAATTTTTATCGCAGCATTCAAAAGTCGTTCGACGCAAAGAGGCAAAAATGAACTGCCATCCCCCCCCCCGTCATCGATGCATTAGATCTCTTCAAGGAAAAACCCCTCCGTCCTGTGTTTTTGCTTACAGACACAGGATGGAGGGATCTCTTTGTTTCAGGCCGCATTTGCGGTTCGATCGTTCTTGTCATCGTCTGCTGTTCGCCGCTCCACGTAGGAAGATCAACTGCGCCGCGAGCCATGTGACACATTCGGCAGCCGGAAACGCAAGCCAGACTCCGACGATCCCAAACATCCGGGAGAGAAGGAACGCCAAGGGCGCGATGAGCACGATGCCGCGCAAAACGGCGATGACCGAGGATGTCAGTCCCATGCCCGTCGCACTGTAAAAGCCTGCGCGCACGATGTTGACGGCCGCCGGCAGGAAGCCGAGAAAGTACAGGCGCATTCCGACATATGCGTAGGTGGCAAGCTGCGCGGACTGCTCGCTGTTGAACGCGCTGATCAATGCGCTGGTAAACAGCCACACCAGCACGACGACTGCCGCCGCAATGCCAAGCGCGATCTGAAGCGAATGACGGTAGATCCGGCGCTCCGCGTCGCCGTCGGCCTTGCCGTGCATCTCGCTGGCATAGGGTTGCAGCCCCTGGGAGACGCCGTTGAGCAGGCCGGTACCCACGATGGCAACATTGGCGATCACTCCGTATGCCGCCACGGCGGTGTTGCCCCCGAGCGCCAGCAGAATAAAGTTGAACGCCATCGTCGTGATGCCGCTGGACATCTCGCCGACAAAGGCGGCAACGCCAAGCGAGCAGGAAAAGAGAAGTTTTTTGACCGACGGCGCCGTTTTGACAAGCCGGATCGTATTGCTGCGAGAGCGGAAGTGGAGGGTACTGACGAGCATACTGACCACAGGAGACAGCCCTGTCGCGAGCGCCGCGCCCGGCATTCCCATGCTGAGCGGAAACATAAAGAGATAGTCAAAGAGGATGTTGAACGCGCCGCTGGTGAGCGTAGCGGCCATTGCGGTCTTCGGAGCGCCGTCATTGCGAACAAATGCCGTGAACGTGTAGTTGAGCATAAAGCACGGCGCAAAGCACAGGGCGATCCGCAGATACGTGAGGCCCACGTCAAGAATGGCCTCGTCCGCGCCCATCAGGCGGAGCACGGCGTCCGGGCAGAAGATCCCGGCCAGCGTGAACGGAAGCGACGCCAGCAGCGCCCACAGGACGGAGTTTGAAAAGTATTCGTCCGCGTCGGACGCGCCGAGCGCACGGCGCAAGGAGTAGCGCGTCGCGCTGCCGATCCCGATCATCGAGCCGAGCGCGAACATCAGTCCGTAAACAGGCAGCGCCAGATTGAGCGCTGCAATGCCGTCGACACCCTCCGCCACAGAAATGAAAAATGTATCGGCGAGCACATAACAGGACGTGCCTGTCACCGCCAGAATGTTCGGGATGATATATCTTCTCAGCCTTTTTTCGACCATGTTTTTCTCCTTCCTGCGCGGAACAGCGCCACATTCCATTATATCCGCCGCACGTCTGTACGGCAAGACATCCGTTGACATTCCGCCCGCCGGGATGCTACCATAGGGGCAGACACACCCTTTTCTCGCACCTGCTGTGCGGCAAAGAGACGATCGGAGGGGACTTTGATGACTTACTATATTGCAGACTGCCACTTCGGCCACGCGAATATCATTCGCTACTGCGCCCGGCCGTTTGGATCGGTGCAGGAAATGGACGAGAAGATGCTGGAAAACTGGAAACTGCGCGTGCAAAGCGACGACACTGTGTACATTCTCGGCGATCTGATGTTCTTCTGCAAAAAACCGGAGTTCTATCTTCAGCAGCTGACCGGACACAAGCACCTGATCGTCGGCAACCACGACAAGGTGTGGATGAAAAAGGTGCGCGCGGAAGAGTATTTCGAGAGCATTCAGCCGATGCTGGAGCTCCGCGCCGACGGGCGCGCGCTGACGCTCTGCCACTATCCGATGATGACGTGGGACGGCGTCGCGGACGGAAGCTGCCTCATCTACGGCCACATCCACAACAACACGCGGGATGACTATTGGCCGCTTCTGAGCCGGATGGAAAACGCACTGAACGCGGGAGTGGAGATCAACCGCTATGCGCCCGTGACATTTGAGGAGCTGGTCGAAAACAACCGCGCCTTTCGCGCGGCGCACCCTTCCTGCCCGCCCGCTTCCGAATCGGACAAAGTGAACCTCTGAAACAGCAAAAGCCCGGCCGGTGGCCGGGCTTTTGTCGTTTTCAGTTGCGGGCACTCTTCCAACCGGTGTCCGTCTCGGTGCTGGACGCGGTGGCGCGGGCGAGCTGCGAGACGATCTCGCTGTAGTAGCGCGCCGGGACGCGCCCGAGCGCCACGATGTCAGGCTCCTTCGGCGCGTCGTAGCAATAGCTGCCGCGCCGCACGGCGCCCGCCTTGTAGAACACGGCGTCGTAGACCGTGACCTCGCTGTTTTCGTCGCCCACGAACGAACCGGAGAAATTCAGCTCCACGCCGAGGCCGAGCGTCGGGTCCTCCCGGTAGAACGTGGAGTAGCTGCCGCCGTCCTGCACGCTGCCGCGGTACCAGCCCTGCCCCAGCAGCTTGC
>CALXIU010000061.1 GCA_944388415.1 uncultured Ruthenibacterium sp.
TGGCAAAGTCGGAAAAGCGGTCGAACAGCGACAGCGCGTTGAGGATGCGCGTCAGCGTGCCCTCCAGCCATTCCGGGCGCAGGACATACACCGCGGCAAGCGCCGCCTCCGCGGCGGCGAACGCGGCGGCCGCGGGTGCGGCGCTGCCCGACAGCACGCGCCAGAGCACGGCCAGCACCGCGAACACGGCTGTCGGCGCGGCCAGCGTGTACCCCGCGCCGCTCGGCAGCATCTGGGAAAACGACGGCATGAAGTACAAAATGAGCAGCGCGCCGAACGTGCACACGGCGGCGATGATCTGACTTTCCGTCACGCTGCTCAGGAACAGCCCGATCGCGATGGCCGCGCAGCCCATCAGAAAATACGCCAGCAGCGCAGCATAGCTCTGGACGAGCGGCACTGTCCCCACCTGCGCCATGATGAGCGGGTACAGCGCCACGACAAAGAGCGGCAGCGCGAACACCGTTACGAGCGCCAGATATTTTCCCCACACGATGGACGCGATCGAAACCGGGCTCGTGAGCAGAAGCTGGTCTGTTTTCTGACGGCGCTCCTCGGTGACGCTGCGCATCGTCAGCAGGGGAACGAGCGCTAAAAAGATGAACAGGCTGTTCGCCAGAATGTTGCTGAACGCGGAGTACCCGCTGTAGACACAGTACACGACGAAATACAGCCCGAGGATGAACAGCATGAACGCCGTCACGATCCATCCGCTCATCCCGGTGTACTGGCTTTTCAGATCTCTTTGATAAACCGCAAGCATTTATGTTTCCTCCCCGTCGTCCTCGTCCTCATCGCAGCTGTCCTCATCGTCCCGGTCGTCCGCTTCCTCCTCGTCCTCCGGCGGCAGTTCATCCCCGGCGTCTGTCTCGACGGCGCTCTGCCCGCCGCGGACGCGCAGCACGACGCGGCCGTTCGCGTCGAGCGGAATGTCGACGGCGATGTCCTCGTCCTCTTCCTCCGGCTCTTCCGGCTGCGTCAGCTCGAGGAACACGTCCTCGAGGCTCATCGTCTCCGAGCGCAGCTCTGTCACGGCGATGCCCTCCTTCGCGAGCGCGAGGCTGATCTCCGCGCGGCGGTCTGTGTCCGGCGCGCACGTGATGCGCGCGCTGCTCCAGATGCTCCGGCGTGTCGTACGCCACGCACTTGCCGTGGCTCATGATCAGCACCTTGCCGCACACGGCGCTCACCTCGGAGAGGATGTGGCCCGACAGCAAAACGGTGTGGTCGCGCCCGAGCTCGCGGATGAGCTCGCGGATCTCGATGATCTGCTTCGGGTCAAGCCCGACCGTCGGCTCGTCGAGGATGATGACGGACGGGTCGGCCGCGAGCGCCGCCGCGAGGCCGACGCGCTGGCGGTAGTCCTTCGAGAGGTTGCGGATCAGCCGCCCGCACACGGGGCGGATGTCCGTTTTCTCCACGGCGGCTTCGATCAGCTTCTCGCGCCGTTTGCGCGGGATCTTGCGCAGCGCCGTGACGAACCGCAGATACTCCATCGGCGTCATGTCCGTGTAGAGCGGCGGGATCTCCGGCAGATAACCGATCTTCCGCTTGGCCTTCTCCGGCTCCTCAAAGATGTCGATGCCGTCGATGCGCACCGTCCCTTCTGTCGCGGAGAGATATCCCGTCAGAATGTTCATCGTCGTGGATTTTCCCGCGCCGTTCGGCCCCAGCAATCCGCAGATCTCGCCCTTTTCGACGGTGAAGCTCAGGTCCTCCACCGCCACGTGATTGCCGTAGCGCTTTGTCAGATGCTCCACTTCGATCAAATCCAAACGCCCCATCAAGCCTTTTTTCATTAGCGTAGAAGACGGTTTTGAACTTTTTATGTGTGAAATGCGAAAGATTTGTCAAACACCGCGCGGTCTCAACGCCCCGCGCGCGTCATACGCTTGGAAGGAAAGGGGAGATGACAAGTGTTTTCCGCTATTCTGAGTTTTGTCGCCGCGCATTTTCTCTACCTCGCGCTTCACCTTGAATCGGGCAGTTTCCCGAAGCCGTTTTCCGCCCGGCAGGAGCAGGAGGCATTCGCCCGCTTCCGCGAGGGGGATTCTAAAGCGCGCGAGGAACTCATCTGCCGCAACCTCCGCCTCGTCGCGCACATCGCCAAGAAGTACTATTCGTCCGGCGAGGATCAGGACGACCTCGTCAGCATCGGCACCATCGGCCTCATCAAGGCTGTCGACAGTTTCGACAGCGAAAAGGGCGCCCGGTTCGCCACATATGCGGCCCGCTGCATTGAAAATGCGATCCTCACCGGACCGCACAGACACAAAATACCGCCCGCCTCGTTTTCCGAGGCGGGCGGTGAAATTCTCTTCGCGCGGTCAATTTTTTGAAAGCTTCTGCCGGCTTTCCTCCCGTGCTTTTTGCAGCACTTTTTCATACGGCGCCGCCATGGCGTCGCTCATCTTGGCTCTGGCCTGCTTTTGGATGGAGGGCACCGCCAGCAGCGCGTCCACAAGCCGCATCTGCCAGATGCGCTTTTTCTGCTTCTGCGGGAAGTCGTAGATGCCGTGCTCCTTGTAGAA
>CALXIU010000062.1 GCA_944388415.1 uncultured Ruthenibacterium sp.
TCCCCTTGAGGGCTGACGCCCGCAGGCGGCGTCAAGGTGAGCCGCGAAGCGGCGAGAGGGCCCTCTGGAGGGTTTCGAGGCCAACCGCCGCGCAAGCGGCGGCTCTTAGGCCGAGATGTGGTGGCCCTCAGGGCCGGAAGGGTGAACTGCGCTGGCCGGACAATCTTGTTTTGAAAAAAGTTCGCTGCACCGGTCAACGAGTGCAATTCACCCCTCCGGGTTCGTTTCGCTCACCCACCTCCCCTCAATGGGGAGGCTACTCCTTTGTCAGATTGTGCAATTGCGAAAATATTTTTTCGACAACCCCAACGGCCCGCTCCACGGAGCGGGCCGTTTTGTGTGCGAAGCTGTCAGCGCTTGCCCTGATCGTAGATCTCGCCGAGGGCGCGCGGCGCGCGGTTGTTCTTCGAGAAAAACACCAGCAAGAGCAGCGTCAGCGCGTAGGGCAGGATCATGATGAGGTCCGAGTACGTGCTCGGCATCCCGAGCTTCTGGATGAGCACGTAGCCCGCCGACCGCGCGAAGCCGAACAGCAGGCACGCGGCGAGCGTCTGCGGGATCTTCCAGTTGCCGAAGATCATCGCGGCGATCGCGAGGTAGCCGTAGCCGGTGTAGATGCTCGTCGAGTAGCTGCCGAACACCGAGTACGTGAAGCACATGCCGCCGAGGCCTGACAGCGCGCCGGAGATCAGCACCGCCGCGAGCTGCATCCGCGCGACGTTGCACCCGGCGGCCGCCACGGCGTAGGGATTGTCGCCGCACGCGCGCAGGCGCATGCCGAAGCGCGTCTTGTACATCACGTACCACGCGACGATGGCCACGATGATGATGATGAACTCGAACGGGTACACGTTCGTGAAAAATCCGCCGAGCACCGGGATGGACGCGAGCGGCTGGATCGTCAGGCGGTTCGAGACAGACAGCACGAACTTGTCGGACGACTGCCCGAACACGCCCGCGTTGATCTGACTCGTGAGGAAGTCTGTCAGCGCCGTCGCGAGCAGGTTCACCACGACGCCGCTGATGACCTGGTTCGCCTTGAACTTGATGCACAGCGCCGCGTGCACCGTCGCGTACAGCGCGCCGCCCAGCATCGACACCAGCAGCGCGAGGTACATCGGCAGCTGCGACGTGGCCGCGAACATGCCTGTCGTCAGCGCCACGAACAGCGCGCCGAAGAACGCGCCCGCGCCGAGGAAGCCCTCGAGCGCGAGGTTCGTCACGCCGCTGCGCTCGCTGTAGATGCCGCCGACCGCGATGATGAACAGCGGCAATGCGAATGACATACCGTTGACAATGATATCCGTCATGCCTGTTCACCTTCCTTTCGCTGCGCGGTGGCCGCGCGGTCCTTCGAGCGCTTGAGCCGCGCGCGGATATACACGCCGCACGCCGCGAACAGAAGCATCAACGCCGTGATGAGGGACGATACCTCCTGCGGCACGCCGATGGACGAGTTCATGTACGTGCCGCCCTTCGTGATGATCGTGATGAGGAACGACGACGCGAGGATGCCCAGCGGGTTCGAGTTGCCCAGCAGGCACACGGCGATCGCGTCGAAGCCCGTCGACGGCAGCACCTTCGGCTGGATGGAGCCGAGATAGCCCAGATAGTACGTCGCGCCCGCGAGGCCCGCCAGCGCGCCGGAGAGCGCCATCGCCAGCATGATGCTGCGGTTGGCGTTCACGCCCGCGTACACGGCCGCGCCCTTGCTTGCGCCGACGGCCTTCAGCTCAAAGCCCGTGCGCGTGCGGTTGATGAAATAGTGCAGCGCAAGCGCCGCCGCCACGGCCACGATGAAGCCGAGCGGCACCACCGTCTTGAGACCGAAGATCCTCACGTCCTGCAACGTCAGGCGCGCCTCGGCGGTGACCGTCTCGGACTGGCGCGTGATGGGATTGACATAGAACGTCAGGATGAAGAAGCTGATGATATACTGGAAGATGTAGTTCAGCATGATGGCCGAGACGACCTCGTTGATGTTGAACTTGTACTTCAAAAAGCCGATCAGGCTGCCCGCGAGCGCGCCCACCGCCATGCACACGACGATGACGAGCGGCCGCGCGATGACGGCGGGAAGGCCGCTGTAGCCGACCGTGATCGAGGCGATGAAGCCGCCGATCAGCATCTGGCCCGACACGCCGATGTTGAACAATCCCGCCTTGTACGCCACGGCCACGGCCAGCGACGCAAAGAGCATCGGCGTCCAGATGTCGAGATAGCTCATCAGGTCGGTGAACATGCCCTTGCCGCCCGCGTACTTCTCCTTCGGCAGCATGCCGCAGCCCTGCAGGAGGCTCTGATACGCGGCCAGAGGGTTCTTGCCGAGCACGAGCATCAGCACCGCGCCCGCGATGAGGCTGAGGAACACGGCGAACAGCGGGATCGTGAACGACTGCCGCTTCTCATCGCCCATGACGGCGAGGAACGCGCGCGTCAGCGCGCTCTGTTTTTTCTCCTTCATTCCTTCACCCCCATCATGTAGCGGCCCACTTCGTGGGTCGTCATTGTGTCGGCGCCCGCTGTCTTCAGCAGTTTGCCGTTGTAGATGACGCCGATCGTGTCCGCGAGGTTCATGATCTCATCGAGCTCGAGCGAGATCAGCAAGATCGCGCGGCCCTTGTCGCGCTCCTCCAGGATCTGCTTGTGGATGTTCTCGATCGCACCGATGTCAAGTCCGCGCGTCGGCTGCACGAATACGATGCACGGCGCGTCCAGCTCGATCTCGCGCGCGACGATGGCCTTCTGCTGGTTGCCGCCCGACATGCTGCGCACGATCGTCGCCTCGCCCTGTCCGGAGCGGATGTCGAAGCGCTCGATCAGCTCGCGGCTCTTCTCGTCGAACTTGTCGCGATGCAAAACGCCCTTCACGCAGTACGGCTCCTGATAATACCGCTTCAACAGCAGGTTTTCCGACAGCGTGAAGTCCAAAATCAGCCCGCGCGCCTGCCGGTCCTCCGGAATGTACGCGAGGCCCTGCAAGGCGCGCTCGCGCACCGACGCGCGCGTCACGTCCTTGCCGGCCAGCGTGATCGTGCCCGACGCGGCGGGCACAAGGCCCGCGACCGCGTCCGCGATCTCCACCTGTCCGTTGCCCGACACGCCCGCGATGGCGAAGATCTCGCCGCCGCGCACCGTGAAAGACACATCGTCCACGACCGTCAGCCCGTCCTGATTTTTCACGCTCAGGTGCTCGACGTTCAAAACGGGCGCGCCGAACTTCGCCGGGGACTTGTCCACCGTGAAGCTCACCTCGCGCCCGACCATGCGCGCGGCCATCTCGCTCGTCGACGTCGCGGCCACATCATATGTGCCCACCAGCTTGCCGCGGCAGAGGATGGCGCAGCGGTCGGCCACCTGCTTGATCTCCTCGAGCTTGTGCGTGATGAGAATGATCGTCTTGCCGCGTCTGCGCATCTCGCGGATGATGTCGAGAAGGAAATCGACCTCCTGCGGCGTCAGAACGGCCGTCGGCTCGTCGAAGATCAGGATCTCCGCCTCGCGGTAGAGCATCTTGAGGATCTCGACGCGCTGCTGCATCGAGACGTTCAGGTCCTCGATCTTCTGCGTCGGCTCCACCTCGAGCCCGTACCGGCGCGACAGCTCGGCCACCTTTTTGTCCGCGCCCTTGACGTCGACGGCGGGCAGCACGCCGAACATGCGGCGCGGCGGCTCCATCCCGAGGATGATGTTCTCGGTGATCGTGTAGTTCGACACCAGCTTGAAGTGCTGGTGCACCATGCCGATGTTCAGCTCCGTGGCGTGGTTCGGCGAGAACGTCTCCACCTTCTGGCCGCGGATGTACACCTCGCCCTCGTCCGGCTCGTACATGCCGAACAGAATGCTCATCAGCGTCGATTTGCCCGCGCCGTTTTCGCCCAGCAGCGCGAAGATCTCGCCCTTTTTGATGCCGAGGCTGACGTCGTCGTTCGCCACGATGCCGGGAAACCGCTTCGTGACGTGACGCATCTCCACAATATACTCGTCCATCTTGCTCTCCTTCACTGAAATGACGCGCCGGGGCGCAAAATCAAAGAAGAGGGATACTCGCGCGGAGTATCCCTCTTGTCCGTGTCCAGTCTTACAGGCCGGGGAACTCGTCGGGGGTGTAGCCGTTGAAGTTCGAGGCGGGGACAATGTCGCCGCTCTTCACGAGCTCATACGCCTCGGCCAGAGCCGTCAGAGCGTCCTCGCTCAGCTGGCAGTGGTCTCCCGTGACGTAGCCGGTGGAATCGGTGTCGGCCTTCAGAAGGACGTTCTCGCCCTGGAACGTGCCGTCCGCGATGGCGTTCAGCTGACGCTCGACGTTCAAATCCATGCACTTCAGAGCGCTGGTCAGAACGATGTTCGCGTCGCCGTTCACGCCGTCGTTGTACTGGTCGGCGTCGCAGCCGATGACGTACACGCCCGTGGCCTCCTTCGCGGCGGTGAACACGCCGTTGCCGGACGCGCCCGCGGCCGGGAACAGCACGTCGACGCCCTCGCCGATCAGCGTCTCGGCGATGACCTTCGCGGTGGCGGGGTCGCCGAAGTCGCCGACGTAGTTGCCGCCGACGTTCGCGCCGGTGATGTCGGTGCCGGCGTAAGCGGGCAGTGCCACGACCTCGGCCGTCGTGCCGTAGTGCTTGTTGGCGTAGTTGACGCCGGACTCAAAGCCCCACTGATAGTTGACGTTGGACTCGTAGGCGATGCCGTGGACGGACGCGACCTTGCCGGTCTGCGTCGTCAGCGCCGCGGCCATGCCCGCGAAGAAACCGCCCTCCTGCTCGGCGAACATCATCGCGTACAGGTTGTCCAGCACGGCGGTGTTGCCGTCGGCGTCCGTGGCGAACGAGTCGACCAGGATGAACTTCGTGTCGGGGTTCTCCTCCGCCAGCGTGCTGACGCCCGCGAACTGGAAGCCCGGCGTGACAATGACGTCGTAGTCGGCCACAATGTCGGCCACGGCCTGCACCGCGGCGGCGGGATCGCCCGTCGGCTCCATGATGTCGGTCACGGTGTCGATGTTGCCGCGCGACTCAATGAACGCGAGGATGCCCTCATAGCAGTTCTGGATGAACGAGCCGTCGTCCACGCCCGCGGCGGTGGAGACGATGGCGATCTTCAGGCCCTCGGCGGCGGGCTCAGCCGCCGACGCGGAGCCGGAGGCCGGCGTCGAGGCAGGCGTGCTGCTGGACGTGGTCTCGGGATTGCAGGCCGCCAGACCCAGCGCCATCACGGACGCCAGAGCAAGAGCGGTCAGTCTCTTTGCAAATTTCATCGGATTTCCCTTTCCTTCCTTTTTCGATTTGCGCCTTTCAGCGCGAAAAACAGATCCCCGCGGCGACGCAGCGCCGCGGGGGCGCCTTACAAAAATATTATAACCTCTCTCGCGGCGCATTGCAAGGGCACGTCAGCGATAATCGATCTCCAGCGTCGCGAGGCCGTTCAGCGAGAGATCCGCGAGGTTGCCGCTCTGAT